>CAKZQF010000124.1 GCA_937139475.1 uncultured Gammaproteobacteria bacterium
AGGAAATGTCATTTATCTGGATTTTTGGGCTTCATGGTGTATTCCTTGCCGTAAGTCCTTTCCGTGGATGGCAGAAATGCAGACCAAGTATCAACAACAGGGGTTAATTATTGTTAGTGTTAACCTCGATACTGAGCCTGCGTTAGCCCATCAGTTTTTAAAGCAAAACCCCATTGACTTTAAAGTCGTGTTTGACCACCAAGCGCTAATTGCCAAAGACTATCAGTTAAAAGGCATGCCAAGCAGTTTTTTAATTGGCAGAGATGGTGAATTAAAAGCTACCCACGTTGGCTTTTTTAATAACCAAAAAACACATTATCAAAACCAGATCAAAGCCTTACTTGCAACACATTAGGAGATTAAAGCATGTTGAGCATGATGAAAACTGTATTTGCTGTGATAAGTCTTGTGTTGCTAGGAGGATGTGCAGGTTTAGGCGTGCAACCTTGGGAACGGGATTTACTCGCTAAAGAAGAAATGGCGCTAACTAACGCTATTGATAGTTCACTCGACGATCATATTTACTTTAGCAAAGAAGCATCTAGTGGCGGTAAAAGCTTTGGTGGTGGAGGTTGTGGGTGCAATTAGAAGATAATGGCGCTAACAAGGTTAATGTAAAGGCTGCGCTTAGTTTAGCTACCTGTGCACTACTGGGCAGTGATTCCGCTGATGCTCAAGAACCGTTGGGGCAAAGCCTAGCTTCGCCAACGCCTTGGTCGTTTGATACTGCTGTATTGCTTTATACTGAAGCTGACCGAGTAAGCGCATTAGAGGCAATGATAAGTGCCAATAAAGAATTTGACGACGAACATTTCTTAACGCTAAAGTTAACGATAGACACATTAACAGGTGCATCCGCAAGTGGCGCGGTTGAGCAACCTCAAGTACAAACATTCACTCGTCCCTCTGGCAATGGTCAATATCAAATAGCGGCTGGAACAACACCTCTTGATGATACTTTTCACGATACGCGTGTACAGCTTAACGGGCAATGGACTCAGCCAATAGGCAAAGATCTAGCGGCTAGCATTGGTGCTCACTTGTCAAAGGAGTTTGATTATTTATCATTAGGTCTCAATGTAAATGTTAGCTATGACTTTAATCTGAAAAATACCACCGCTTCCGCTGGGTTTAGTCACTTTAAAGATACTTTTTCACCTATTGGGGAGATCCCTAAGCCCTTTGCTTCGATGTTAATTGGCAATAGCGATGATCCCACTTGGGATAATGAATTTGCTGACACGCGTTTAATCGATGAGGATGACAAAAGCACCACGGATATTCTTTTGGGGCTAACTCAAGTCATTAATCGGCGCATGATAACCCAGTTTAACTATTCCTATTCGATGGTGGATGGCTATTTAACCGACCCGTTCAAGGTACTCAGTGTGCTTAATAACCAGGGAATTAGCCAAGACTTTGTTTATGAAAGCAGGCCCTCAGAGCGCACGAAACACAGCCTATTTGCTCAGTCAAAGTATCACTTTGAGAGCACTATACTAGACGTGTCATATCGCTATATGTGGGATGATTGGCAGATTAAGTCTCACACCGTTGATACAAGATGGCGTTTTAACCTGCAAGGGAGCCATTATATCGAGCCGCACATCCGTTTTTATGATCAAAGCGCAGCAGAATTCTATCAACCGTTTCTCCTCCACGGGAAAACACAACCAGCTTTTGCCAGCGCAGACTATCGCATCGGTGAGATGAATGCGTATACGCTTGGTGTGAAATATGGATTGGGGTTAAATAATGATGAAAAATTGGCGTTTCGTTTGGAATATTATAGCCAACAACCGAAAAACTCCGGATTTGAGCAGCCAGTCAGTTTAGCTGACTTTGACCTTTATGAGGGGGTTGATGCGGTGATATTACAAGTGAGTTACTCCTTTTAACCATGAATAACCGAGCATTCAAGTTAGTAAAACGTACCGATGGCTACGGCATCAACTTTGAGGCAATGGCCAGCCCTTGTGAAGTGCTAATTGATAGTGATGACAGAAAGTTAGCACAAAAGGTAGCTCAAGTAGTCACTCAAGAAGTGTGGCGCATTGAGAATAAATATAGCCGCTATGCAACCGCCAGTCTTTGTAGTCAAATCAATGTAAGCAATGGCAGGCCTGTCGCGATTGATAATGAAACGTACTTATTGTTTAACTTTGCCAAGCAATGTTATGAGCTAAGTGATGGTTTGTTTGATATTAGTTCTGGGGTATTACGAAGGGTGTGGCACTTTGATGGTAGTGATAATATCCCAAGCGCAGATCAGGTTAACCAGGTATTGCCAGCAGTTGGCTGGGAGCGGATTAACTACAGTGAACAACAGGTCATTGTACCTAAAGGTATGGAAATTGACTTTGGTGGTATTGGTAAAGAGTATGCAGTAGACAAGGCTATTTCACAGCTATCTTTACTAACGAATACTCCAATGCTCGTTAATCTAGGTGGTGATTTATGTGCCAGTGCACCGCGCAGAAATGGCCAAGCATGGCAAGTGGGTATTGAACATCCTGGCTTTATTAATAAACAAGAGGTTGTGGTCTCGTTATTCCAAGGAGCTTTAGCGACAAGTGGTGATGCAAAACGTTTTTTGTTACGTAAGAGTCAA
This sequence comes from uncultured Gammaproteobacteria bacterium, assembly GCA_937139475.1. Lineage (GTDB taxonomy): Bacteria > Pseudomonadota > Gammaproteobacteria > Enterobacterales > Psychrobiaceae > Psychrobium. Next base: position 2,612 of record CAKZQF010000124.1, read on the forward strand.
CGTTTTAGCCACATTCTTAACGCTAAAACTGGCTGGCCAGTAGAGCACGCACCAGCGTCGATTACTATTGCGGCTCAGCATTGTATTGAAGCCGGTGTTCTTGCCACATTAGCGATGCTAAAAGGGCAGCAGGCTGAAGCCTTTTTAGAGGCGCAAGAAGTAAAACACTGGATCGTTCGTCACTCAGATCAATAATCCAAATGATATCTCGACCCTTTGCTGATATTTGTGCCTTGACCTGATAAAATCAGCTGTCTTTTTCAAATAGGTTTAACCGTGACTCAGTCTGTAGATTATCAACAATTAGCCCAGCAAATAGAGCAATGGGCAACAGAGCTTGGCTTTACTGGCTTTGGTATCTGCGATACGGATTTGAGTAGTCATGAAGCCACATTTCAGCAATGGCTAGATAAAGGCTATTACGGTGGCATGGATTACATGGAACGTCATGGCATGATGCGAGCACGCCCGGCGGAGCTATTACCAGGTACGTTACGGGTCATTAATGTAAGGTTAGATTATATGCCGCCGGATGCATTAATTGTTTCTACCATGCAAGATCCTAATAATGCTTACATCAGCCGATATGCAACGGGGCGTGATTACCATAAAATGATGCGCAACCGGCTGAAAAAATTAGGGCAAAAGATTGAACAATGTGTCGAGGGGTTAAGTGCTAGACCTTTTGTTGATTCAGCGCCACTGATGGAGCGCCCATTGGCAGATAAATCTGGCTTGGGCTGGACAGGTAAACACTCACTCATTATCAATGAGCATAGCGGCTCGTTTTTCTTTTTAGGCGAACTATTGGTTAACATTCCACTACCCGTGTCAAAACCGGTGGAAGAGCAATGTGGAAGTTGTGTTGCCTGTATGACAATTTGCCCAACTCAGGCAATTGTCGAGCCTTATGTCGTGGATGGCCGGCGCTGTCTGTCGTATATCACTATTGAGAAATTTGGTGAGATCCCAGTTGAATTTAGAAAGCCCATGGGTAATCGAATCTATGGTTGCGATGATTGTCAGCTCGTTTGTCCGTGGAATAAGTTAACCAAGGCGAGTACGGAAGATGACTTTAGACCCCGCAAAGATTTGCACTCGCCACAATTATTAGCACTTTATGCCTGGTCAGAAGAGTCCTTTTTAAAACGCACCGAAGGTTCTCCGATTCGTCGAATTGGTCACGAGCGGTGGCTGCGCAATATCTCGGTAGCGTTAGGCAATGCGCCATACTCACCAGAGATAGTACAGGCATTAGAGCAAAAACGTGCGTCCGTTAGTGAGATGGTGCAAGAACATATTGATTGGGCGCTTGAGCAACAGCAGCAAAAAGATGCTAAGGTAAGTCGAAAAACTGTGCGGATGCTAAAATCGGTCAGCCGTGGCATGCCACAACATTCATAACCTCAAGGAGCTATTGTTGCCCTTCTTCATTCTTTTTGTCCTCTTTTTGATTAGTCTTAGCGGGCACAGTCACGCGAGTTTAACTGTGGCTGATAAAGTGCAGAGTACGCGTATTGCCGTGGTCTATGACCGGCCTAATAAATTTGATCATTCGTTTAATCAGGCGGTATATGAGAATGGCGTTGTTCCTCTTTTGGCACAAGGGATACAAGTAAAAGAATTTGAGCCTGCCAATCCTGCCCAAACTGAGCAAGGTATTCTGAAGTTGGCCCGGCGCGGTTACCAGCCTATTATTGGTATTGGTTATGCGACAGCTCCGGCGATTAGAAAGGCTGCACTTCGCTTTCCTAATACTGCCTTTATGATAGTTGATAGCATTATTGAGTTACCAAATGTGCAATCTATTACCTTTGACGAAGACCACGGTGCTTATCTGGCCGGAGCCTTGGCTGCACTAATGAGTAAGTCAGGTAAGATTGGCTTTATTGGTGGGATGGACATTCCGCTGATATCAAAGTTTAGCTGTGGCTATTTGCTTGGCGCCCAGTCAATAAACCCTAAGATTACCTACTTAGAAAACTTTGTTGGCCCAACCCTAAATGCCTGGAATGATCCAACAAAGGGTAGAGAGCTCGCAATTTACCAGTACGAAAACGGAGCGGATGTGATTTTTTCCGCTGCTGGTGGTACTGGTTTAGGCGTGTTTCAAACGGCTAAAGATCATAATAAATTCGCCATTGGGGTAGACTCAAATCAAAATTCATTGCAACCCGGCGCGGTATTAACCTCGATGGTTAAGCGTGTAGGACGCGTAGTGTTTGAGCATGTACAAGCGTTTATTGCAGGAGAGTGGCAAGCGGGTCCTTACCGATACGGCTTGGCTGGCGGCTGGATCGATTTAGCGCGAGATCAACACAATCAAGTTATATACAGCGATCGGCTCCACGGTGAAATTAGCAACCTTAAGGCTAAGATCATTAATAACCAGCTTCCCGACATTGTTAGGTTGCGTCAATGTAGTGTGGAGCAATAGCTTAGATGTTAGCACCGGCACTTGAACTACGTCATATAGATAAGTCTTATCATGCGGTTGAGGCGTTGAATGATGCCTCAATTAGCATTGCTCCAGGCTCAATTCATGGTGTGATCGGAGAAAATGGAGCTGGCAAATCGTCGTTAATGCAGATTGCTTATGGCTTAATACAACCTGATAGTGGTGAAATTTTTGTGGATGGCGCAAAAGTAGAGCTGCTCTCTCCGTTGCAGGCCATTGAGCATGGTATCGGGATGCTACATCAGAAAGCAAGTTGGCTGGAGCAACTCAGCGTTTTTGACAACATTATGTTAGCCGAGCCTGTCACTGGCTTTTTGTTTCAGCAAAAAGAAAAGGCCATGGCAAAACTAGAATTACTGCGCCGAGAGTTTGGTTTCGAATTTTCATTGTCGGTTAAAATGTCACAACTTGATTACAGCCAGCGCCAGCTGGTAGATGTGCTACGTTCATTATATCGCGGTGTTCGGGTGCTCATTTTGGATGAGCCATTGGCTTTACTTGCGCCAAGTCAGGCTGATTACTTAAATAACCTACTGGTTTTACTAAAAATACAGGGAATTTCGGTGGTTGTGGTTTCCCACAAATTGGCCGTCTTGCATCAACTTTGTGATGTCATCACTGTTATTAGAACTGGACGTGTAATAGGTTGCATAGACCCTCATTCAGTGAGTTTACGGGAAATGAGCAAACAGATGGTTGGTCGAGAAATCAACCTACCACATCCCCGTGTTGAACCGTCTAAGAATAAGGGCAAAGTGTTATTAGATATTAAAGGCCTGCGCGTTCACGGTGCTAAAACTGGCCGTAAATCGACTACTAAATTATTACTTCGAGACATTAACTTATCGGTGCATGCTGGTGAAATGATAGCCTTGGTTGGCTTACCTGAGTCAGGGCAAGATGTGTTGCTTGATGTATTGGCTGGCATGGTTCGTTTTGATGGTGGAGCCATCGATTTTCTGCAATACGCTATTCGCCCAAAGAGTCGCTATAAAATAAATAAGGCGCGAGACTACGGCATCGCTTATGCTCCTAACCCTAATTTTAATATTGGCCTTGTTGACCAACTAACGATGGCAGAGTCCGTTTATCTGGGCTATCAAAAGCAAGATTTTGGTCGTTGGGGGTTATTATCTGGCAGGCAAAGGCATCAAACTTGCCATCAATTAATGATGGAATGGAATGTTGTGCCAGCGCTACCAGCTATGCAAACAGGTTTGTTTTCTGGGGGAAATCAGCAAAAGATGGTGCTGGCGCGTGAGTTTTCACATCAACCCAGTCTGCTATTGCTTAATCAACCGACACATGGTGTCGATGTCGGTGCGATAGAAACAATCTACCAACGTTTATTTGAACTAAGAGAGCAAGGGAGCAGTATTCTTTTTTGTTCTACTGATTTAGATGAAGTGATGAGTTTAGCCGATCGTATATGTTTGTTCAGTCACGGCGAATTAACTGAAATATTTAACGCTGAGGATACTGATAGGACACGATTAGCGCTGAGCGTTATTAAAGAGGCTCATGATGTCTAAAGCGATTCCATGGTGGTTTAACTCTCTCTTATTGCCGTTAGCTAATGTTGGGTTAGCCTTCGTTGCCTGTGCAATCGTTTTGTGGCTAATGGGGATTGATGTGCTATTTGCCACACATGTCATGATTGATGGAGCGCTTGGTAGTGGAGAGGGGGTTGGCTACACCTTGTATTATGCAACCAACTTCATTTTTGCTGGGCTAGCCGTTGCACTCGCTTGGCAGGCAGGGTTATTCAATATTGGGGCGGAAGGGCAAGCTTTAATCGGTGGATTAGGGATTAGCATTGTCTGCTTGTATTGGGTGCCTTTGCCGATGATACTTTTGTTTCCCCTCACTATTCTGGTTTCAGCGCTATTTGGTGCTTTGTGGGCCTTTATTCCAGGTTGGCTTAATGCTTATCGCGGCTCGCATATTGTGATCACCACCATTATGTTTAATCTAATTGCTTCCTCACTAATTGTTTATTTATTAGTTGGGCCGCTTAAAGAGTCAGGGCAAATGGCAGCTGTTAGCACCACATTCCCACAGCAAACGTGGTTACCTTCCATTGAAAATATGGCTTCTTATTTTGGGGTAACCTTGCAATCTTCGCCGTTAAATATTTCATTTATCTGGGCGTTACTTTGCTGCCTCGGTACCTATTTCTATTTGTGGCATACCCGGGTTGGCTTTGAGACACGCGTTGTTGGCCTTAATTTGCAAGGCGCAAAATTTGCTGGTATCGCACAGCGCCGTATTATTATCATAACGATGCTTCTTTCAGGTGCATTAGCTGGCTTTATTGGGCTCAATGAAGTGCAGGGTAGTAGTCATCAACTGCAAGTTGAGTTCGTTTCAGGCTATGGCTTTACTGGAATAGCCATCGCTTTAATGGGGCGTAATCATCCGTTGGGAATTTTAATTGCTAGTCTGCTGTTTGGTGCACTGTATCAAGGCGGGGCTGAACTGGCTTTTAATATTGATAGTGTTGGTAACGATGTCATTATTTTAATCCAAGCGTTGGTGGTGTTGTTCTGTGGTGCGCTTGAATTGATGCTAAAACCTAGCTTAATCAATCTATTTCGTTTTAATTCACCCAAGACAGAAGCTGGAAATGCGTGATGAATGACTTTTCATGGTTGTTATTATTTGATGCAGCGATCAGGCTGGCTACGCCATTACTGTTTGCCGCTTTGGCAGGCATGTTAAGTGAGCGTGCCGGGATTATCGATATCGGGCTAGAAGGTAAAATGTTAGTTGGTGCGTTTGCCGCCGCAGCTTGGACTTCGATATCAGGTTCCGTTTGGGAGGGGATAATGGTTGCCATGTTTTGCAGTGTTGCATTCTCCTTGCTTCATGGCTTTGCCTGTATCACCCATAAAGGTGACCAAGTTGTGTCGGGAATTGCGGTCAATATGTTGGCATTAGCGGTAACCTCACTGTTAGCTCATAGACTCTTTTCACAAGGTGGCATGACGCCCGTACTTGATAAACTCGAGCGATTACCGGAAGTCGCCTTTCCTCAATGGATTGAAGTTGATGATACGTGGTTATCACAACTTTATTGGCAGCTATTAAGTGGCCACAATATACTCGTTTACGTTGGCTTGTTATTGGTCGTTTTACTGAGTCTATTTTTTAAGTATTCCCCTTATGGCAATCGTGTATTTGCGGCGGGTGAAAACCCTAAAGCACTACAGCGTGCAGGTGGCTCTCTAGCGACGACCCGTTATGCGGCGATTATATGTGGAGGTGCTATTTGCGGCTTATCTGGAGCATTTCTCTCGGTTGGACACGGTGCTGGCTTTGTTGAAAATATGACGGTGGGCAAAGGCTTTATTGCACTGGCGGCGTTGATTTTTGCTAAGTGGCGTCCCGTTGCTATCCTGTTTTCTTGTTTGTTTTTTGGCTTGCTCGAAGCGCTAGCGATTCGCTTACAGGGGCATCCATTATTTAAGGGAGATGGTATGCTGCCAATTCAATTAATTGAAGTATTGCCGTATGTACTAACGGTCATTGTCTTAGCTGGCTTTATTGGCCCGTCGTTAGCTCCCAAAGCACTTGGCAATAGACGCTAATGGCAACACCTGCTTTCTCAATCTGTGTTATTGAGCGCAAGGTCATTGGTATTTTCATTGATCATAACGTAAATTTGTCTAGAGTCAGCACATAAGCGTATATCACAATAAAAGCTAATATCACCGATTGAGTGAGCCAATCTAACAGTCTTATTTGGGCGTTCAATAACTTTGTCTAACTTACTTTTTATATTGTTTGGCAGTAGTTGTGACTTTTTAAGCTTATACTTGCGCATCATTTCTTGTGCTTTTTTATTGCAATACCTGACGTTTCCCCGGCTAGATAGGCGCAATAGTGGCGTGGGGTAATCAATGAAAAATAATGAAAGTTTCTGTGCTTTAAAGCTATAACCTTTCTGACGCTGATTATTGAGACGCACACTGAAAAAGAAAAAGATTAAACAAATCAAAATCAACACGGTAACTAACTCAGCCAAAATGGCGTTGCTTTCCAATTGGTTGTAATTATCTACGGTGCGCTGCTTGCTTAAGGTGATGATGTTGTTGTCATGTTTGGTGACATTATCAACTAATTCGAATAAATCCAATCGAACCGTAAATGCTTGGCTAAGTGGTTTATTTGCAAGATCTTTTAGTAGTCTTAAATACTTTTCACTGAAAATAACTAATGAATGCTGTTCACTTTGACCATAGATTATTTCTTTAAGCCATTGCTTATGTAAAGGCATTTTTAATGCGATAAATTGGTCTATCGCCCTTTGGTCTTCATTGGTCAGGTGCTCGCGAAGTAATAGTAAGTCATTGGACATTGCATGTGATGCCTCTTGAGCACTGTTCAAATGAATTGATATTTCACTATTGTTAAATACCTGTTTATTAATGTAAATAAGCCAACTTTGCATTAGTAAAATGGCTATTGCGATTATTATCGGTAGTGTTTTTAATACCTTGTCTAGTGTTGATGGGCTTGTCATTAATCGCTATATCCGTATTTAGTGCCGTAACTGACTTAAGTTTAGACCCTGTTTTTTATTTAGCCGAACTATTACTAATAATACAGGTGAATCGAAATAATTAATTATCTTCATCAAATTATTGTATTGAGTTGTTTTTGGTGTTACAAATAGCTCTATTGATTATTTAGATCGCAATAATATCTGTACTTTTCACTAGCCCCCCGGATAAAAAATGCTAGTGAACGTTAAATAAAAGGTTCTGTAAACATGCAAAATGACACAATAGACAACATTCACATTTCATCTGAAAAAGTATTGGTAACACCGGTTGAATTAAAGCAGGAAATGCCATTAAGCGATAATGGCAGGGACTATATCTCCCATGCCCGAGAGACAATTTCAAATATTATCCATGGCAAAGATAGTCGTTTGCTGGTGGTGACTGGTCCTTGTTCTATTCATGATATTAAAAGTGCCAAAGAATATGCGCTTAAACTAAAGAAGCTCCATGATGAACTCAAAGATGACATGTATCTGGTGATGCGTATTTATTTTGAAAAACCGCGTACGACTGTTGGCTGGAAAGGGCTATTAAATGATCCTAATATGGATGGTTCTTTTGATGTTGAAGCTGGTTTACGCCAAGGGCGTGAATTACTATTATGGTTAGCCGAGTTGGAATTACCAGTAGCAACAGAGGCGTTAGACCCGATTAGCCCACAATATTTGTCTGAGCTATTTAGCTGGGCTGCAATTGGTGCGCGAACTACTGAATCGCAGACACACAGAGAAATGGCCAGTGGACTATCTATGCCTGTTGGTTTTAAAAATGGCACTGATGGTAAGCTCAATGTGGCAATTAATGCATTAGAGTCAGCGGCTCATCCACACCGTTTTATGGGCATAAACCCACAGGGACAAGTTGCACTGATGCAAACACAGGGCAATCCTGATGGTCATATTATTTTGCGCGGTGGTAAAGCACCGAACTACCAACAACAAGATGTAGAAGAGATTGAATCTCAAATAATTACTGAGGGGTTAACGCCTAAACTCGTGGTAGATTGTAGTCATGGTAATTCAAGTAAAGATCATACAAGACAATCGATTGTCGCTAATGATATATTTGAGCAAATTACTTCGGGAAATCGCTCTATTATGGGGATTATGCTTGAAAGCCACATTCACGAAGGAAATCAATCGAGCTCGCTGCCAAGAGACCAATTACGCTACGGTGTTTCTGTTACCGATGCATGTATTAACTGGCAAGATACTGAGCAATTATTAGTAGCAGGTGCAAAACAAATCGCTGGGGCGCTTAAAGAGCGAAATCAACGGATTAATGCCTGCGCATAGATATAGGAGGATCACGTGGCTGAGTTGTCGTGTGACGCGTTAGATAATTTACGCGATAAAATCGATGTTGTTGACGCTAAGCTTATCGATTTAATATCGCAGCGCTTAGCGTTGGTAGCGCAAGTTGGCGAAGTGAAAAGTGAAGCTGGCGTACCTATTTATGCGCCAGAAAGAGAAGCCGCAATGCTGGCCAAACGTCGTAGTGAGGCTGATGAAGCAGGCATCGGCGGTGATTTGATCGAGGATGTATTACGTCGCTTAATGCGAGAATCTTACCATCGTGAAAAGGATACCGGCTTTAAGTGTCTTAATCCTCAATTGCAGAAAGCTGTCGTTATTGGCGGGCAAGGAAAGCTTGGGCGAATTTTTACTAAAATGCTGACGCTTTCCGGCTATCACGTTGCCGTTTTAGAGAAAGATGATTGGTCACAGGCTAGTGAAATACTTGATAGCGCTGGCTTGGTCATCGTCTCAGTTCCCATTCATTTAACAAGCCAAGTTATTGCCAAACTGGCCGGCAAGTTAAGTAATGACTGTGTCCTAGTGGATTTAACTTCGACCAAGAAAAAGCCGCTAGAGAGTATGTTGGAGGTTCATCAGGGGCCAGTATTAGGCTTACACCCGATGTTCGGTCCTGATGTCGTAAGCCTTGCGAAACAAGTGATTATTTACTGTCATGGGCGTGGCCAAGATAAGTACCAATGGTTGCTAGATCAAATAGCGATTTGGGGAGCAAAGCTTAGCCAGGCTGAGCCAACTGAGCATGACAATGCAATGAAGCTAGTGCAGGGGATGCGTCATTTTACCACGTTCGTGTATGGACAGCATTTGGCTAGCGAAGATCCTGATTTGGAAAAGCTACTTGAATTTAGTTCACCAATTTATCGCTTAGAGCTTGCGATGGTTGGGCGTTTGTTTGCACAGGATGCCCAACTCTACGCCGATATTATCTTTTCATCGACAGAGAATCATGACATGTTCCAGCGCTATTTATCGCGGTTTGAAGAAGCCAGCAAGTTATTAGCTGCTGGTGATCGTCAAGGCTTTATCGATAACTTTAACCAAGTATCAAATTGGTTTGGCGATTATTCGCAGCAGTTTCTCGATGAGTCTCGGGATTTGTTAATGAAGGCAAGTGATAGTCGAAGCGTTTAATTAGCATAAGCTACGAGTACGGGATCAAAAAAGGCGAACATATTTACCATGTTCGCCTTTTTTATTGCTTGAATTTCACTGAATATAGCGGGTCGTATACTATATTATACCAATTGCACAAATTAACTGATCATTTTTCATGTGCTAAACGAATGATAGCTACGTTATTTATTTTCTATGTAGAATAACTACATACGTAAATAAATGCCTTGCTATAATCCGTTTATCAACACTACAAAATAGGCCACTTTATTAATGCAATTGGTATTATTTAGCGATTTCTTCAGGTGGATAAATATACCCTTGGAAACCCGTCGGACTGAGCGCCTTAAAGCCCTCTAATTGCTTCTCGTCTTCAATCCCTGTGATAATGACATCTATATTCAAACCTTTTGCGACATTAACTAACGCGCGGCATAGTTCGCTATTTTTCTGCGTCTTATTATAAAAAGAGAAAGACTGATCCAGTTTGACATAATCAGGCTGAATTTCTTGCAGGTAGTTTAGCGAGCCAATGCGGCGGCCACATTGGTCAATGCCAAATTCAGAGCCATATTCTTTTATTGTTTCTGCTAATGAAATACATTCGCTCATGTGGCTGCTGACAACAGACTCTGGAATTTCAAATTGGATTTTTTCCGTGCCGTCGGTGCTTTGTAAAAATCTTGCCAGCCATTGATGGAAATTAACATCCTTGACACTATCGCTGGTTAGGTTAACCGCCAATGGTTCATGTGTTTTCACCAGTAGCATTTGGTTAACAATTGATTTTAAAAGGCACTTATCAAGCTCTGAACCTAGTGATAGTAGCTCGACATAAGGCATAAAGCCGCCAGCATTCATCATTTGGTCATCAACCATTAAGCGACAATATACTTCACGCTGCATGACTTCATTATCTTCCAGTTGGTGAATTGGTTGCCATTGGAAGGAGAACTGGTTGCTGTGTATAGCTTTTGACAGTTTTTGACGCCATTGTTCTCGAGAGAATTTCTGTAACTGTTTTGTGTCAAACCATTGAATGGTTTTTGATTCAACAATGGCTTGCTGTAATGCATTATCAGCTTGAGCCAGTAACTCTGACGGTGTCATGTCTTCTAGACGCTGACCGATACCGATATAAAAATTGGTATTTGGCTCACAGCCAGCCTTACTCATTTCTTGATTTATCATGCGAGTTAATGACTGAATATAGCTGGCGATTTCTTCTGCTTGTCCTTTAGTAATAAGAAATGCGAACTCGGTGTTGGCGATACGCGCTATAACTGATTCGGCAACTTTAGGTAGTACCTGTTGCATTTCATCGGCGAGTAACTTGATTGTTTCATCCCGCACCTGATAGCCGTATTTACTGTGAATTTCTTCTAGCCAATCCATTTTTACCAAGATTAAGCCGCCGTGAGCAGGTTCCTTGAGCCAGCTATCAAGTTGGCCTGATAGGTATTGGCGATTGGGCAACATAGAGACTTTATCAACTTGACTATCTTTACGCAGGGCATCAACTTCGTTATCAAGGTTTGTAAACACGTTTTTCAACTGCCCAGACATCGAGTTAATTGAAATAACGACATCTTTAAGCTCAGATGTCGAAGGCAGTGCCATATCTTCACCAAATTTTCGCTGTGATATGCCTTTGGCGTGGGCCGCAATGCGGTGCAACGGACTAAGGATACTGTTAAGGCGCCAGCGCAGGATGAAAATTGATAGAAGAAACAAGAAAGATAGCACCATCAGTGTGTCATTCATGGTTGTCCAAAGTTTCTTGTACCCTAACCCTGGGTGGGCTTCTATCTCAAGGGTGGCCAACTGCATCCAGCCAGAAGTTATTAGGCTTTCTTTTGTTTGTGGCTCGAACAAATCTAAATTCGAAAACCACTGAGGAACATCGTTAATTACCAGAGGGTTTTCCCAGGTTTGCTGTTTGTTATCAGCCAGCCAGGTTAAGGTTACCTTACGGTAAAAACCACCTTCAAAGATCACATTAACTAGGGTATCTACCGTTGCCATATCGCCACTCTCAAGATGGGGCTTGAGCATTAGGCCTAATGAAGTATTGGTATTATTCAGATCGGATTGCATTTGCTGCTGCATAAAATCTTTAGTCTGGCTAAATTGAAAGTAAACAATACTTGCCATCACTAGTAAAAACAGTCCGAACAATAATGAATTAATTTGTCGAAACAGGGTCATTTAATAACTACTCCAATTTTAATTTTGGCTGTCTTAAGTTATCAACGCCTAAGCGTTGTTTTAAGCTGGACCAGCGCTTTAATCGCATGGATTTACCAGCAAGTTTGCCACGACCTTTTTCTTTGTTTAACCACAACTGAGTACCGTTAAAGCTATATACCGGCAAAAGATCTGGTCGCTTGTTTGCAGGCTTAATTGCACCGTCAATGTTATCTAAGATAATAGGAACGGAAGCAGGCGTCTCATAATAAGCCAATACCATATGGTATTGGTTTAGCTTTAACGCCTTTACCATGGTAATACGCATTTTTTTGTCTGGAACACCAAGCTCCAGTAGGGTGAAATATTTGGCAATGGAGTAATCTTCACAATCCCCCCCGTTAACACCAACAAATTCAATTGGTGTGGCCCAGTAATTTTTTTCGCCCCATAATTTTATGTCATCGACAAAGTGAAAGTAATTGAAAAACGTATTCACTCGCTCAAGCTTTTCTCGATTGCTTAGTGCATCGCTTTCTTTGATTATCTTAAGCCACGCCTTGCCGCGCTTTTCAGCACGCTGTCCATAATTATCTTTTAATGCGTTAACTAGCGCTTTATTAGCAGGTAGCGAACTTGCTCTCACAACCGTGCCAAGTAACACTAGCGCTAGTATTACAGTATGAAAAACAACAACTAACACCCTTGTTATCGGGAGAATTAACATACTTTAATTATTCTTCATCAACAGTGTAAATAGTCCACTTCATATCTGTTGATTGCTCTGTGCCGTTTAGTGTAGCGACTATTCTGCGATTTAATGCGTGGGCCTCTTTTGTGTCGCCTGTATCGACAGGCTTATCAAAACCAAAACCTACAGCGGCAACTCTAAACTCAGCAATATCAAATCTGTTTATTAATATCTTAGCAACCGCAGCTGCACGTTTTTCTGACAGTACCTGGTTGTATTCACGGGTACCTTGGCGACTACAATGGCCCTCAATGGTTACGTGGCTTCCAGGAAACCTCTCCATAAAATCAGCAACTTCTTTTATTTTTGCATAGTCGCTTGTTTTTACAACCGATGAATCATTGGCAAAGTTTACTTCCAAGCGAATGCTATCGTCTATGCGCTTAACGCTACTACAGCCATAGTTATCGATTGTTGCGCCAAGATAGGTGTCTGCGCATTTTTCGCGAGCTTCAACTACGCCATCTTGGTCAAAGTCTTGTAGGTCGTGTTTTTGCACTGTTGGCGTATTTAGATCCACTAGTTCATTGTTGGCACAACCGAAAACAAACAAAGAGAGTAATAGTACTGTTAAATTTTTCATTATTTTGCTCCTTGTGAGTATTCACGATCGCCTAACCAAAGTGGCGATGGGGTTACGCGCAGAGACTCTAGTAACTTCCCCGCTGAATTAAATAAGCGATATTGTGCGTTGATCTCTTGATATTCAGCGTTAAGGAAGTCTTTTCGGGCTTCAAATAGTTCATTCTCAGTATCAAGTACATCGAGAAGGCTACGTTGACCTAAACGGAACTGTTGTTCATATGCCGTTTGAGTTTCTTTCGATGACTCAACATGTTTGCGAATATAGTTTTTTTGCATAGCGAGTAACTCAAAGGCATTCCAAGCCAGTGTGTACCCTTCGGTTACATCACGATGCGCCTTGGTGTTGATTTCCACGGCTTCGGTAATGCGATACGCTGCCGCTCGTTTTTGATGCGTATTTTTGTTGCCAGAATACAAATTATACTTCAAGCGTAACATCGCGGTCGCATTGTTGTTGTGACCGCCTACATCGGTGCCAAGACGATCAATTCCTTCTTCACCAGCGGTGTTATTATTTAAATTCGCATCCAGTTCAAAAGTTATTGTCGGATAATTAGTAGAGCCGGCAGACTCTTTTGCAAACCGGGCTGACTCAATGTCATTAGTTGCAGATTTTATAATAGGGTGGTTCGCTAACGCTTGCTGTAGACCGCTTTCTTTATTTTCCGGTAGCATGTCTGCGTCAGGTACAGGTATCACTAAATTATTCGGTTGCTGGTTAACTAACTTGGTGAACTGGGCAACGCTATCGCGGTAATTGTTGGTTGCTGAGATCACATTGACGTTGGCACGGGCTAGACGACCAGTGACTTGTGAAAGGTCGGCCACGCTACCTAAGCCTGAGTCAGTTCTTTCTTTAATTTGTGCGTAGATATCTTGGTGCGCTTTGAGGTTCTTTTGCGATAGTGACAGTACTTCTTGATGCTCTAACACTGACGTATAGCTTTTTGCCACACTTAACGCGATGTCCTCTGCAGAAGCGAACAAACTCCATTGCTCAGCACTTGCTTCAAATTCTGTACGCGAAGATTCATTACTTGTATAGAAACCATCGAATATGATCTGTTTAAGGCTAAGGCCAAACTCGCCTCGTTTTAGCCCTGCCTGTCCGTCATCAGCGGCATTGATACCGCGACGAGTTGCTGGGCTATCTGTTTGCTCATAGCCGTAGCCGGCAGTTAAATCAATAGTCGGTAGATAACCTGATTTGGCTTGTGCTGCTTGTTCTTCAGCGACTTTAAACTTACTCAGTGCAATGCGAAGGTCCGGGTGGCTATCCAAGGCCGCTGCAACAGCTTGCTCTAATGATTGCGCGTGCACAATCGTTGGCGCAAGAATTGCCGTTAAGAATAGTGGCGTTAACCATATCTTTTTCTTTGTTGACATGTGTGTCATCCCTTATAATTATTGTTCCCGCAACGCGGTTTGTTTAGCGCGAAGAACGGGGTTTAATATATACTCCAATACCGTTCTTTTTCCTGTAATTACATCTACTGTAGTCATCATCCCTGGAATAATCGGTAATAGGGTATTATCTTTTTTTCTAATACTAGAGCTTTGCGTGCGTACTCTGATTATGTAAAAAGAATTTCCTTCCTCATCCTGTGTTGTATCGGCACTGATATGCTCAACTTGACCTTTTAAACCACCATATTTCGCAAAGTCATACGCAGTTACTTTGACTACTGCATCAAGTCCTGGGCGAAGGAATGCGATATCCTGAGGTTTAATTTTCGCTTCAATAAGCAATTTATCTTCAGTCGGTACGATTTCAATCAATGCTTGACCAGGCTTTATTACGCCTCCCAGTGTATTGATATGTATCGTTTTTATTGTACCAACTACTGATGAAGTTATTAAAGCTTTTTCTACCTTATCTTGTATGCCAACTTGGGCTTCTCGTATTTGAGATAGCTCACTTTGTAGCTTATTTAATTCGGCACGGGCTTCGGTGCGATAGGCATATACCGTTTCGCGCCTTTTTAACACCGTTTCGTTTAAACTTGAGGCCAATTTGGGCTTGTTAAGTTTGATCGAGCGAAGTTCACCTTGAATGTCATTAACGCCACGTTCAAGTTTCAATAGTTCGATTTCCGGCACAATGTTTTTTTGTGCTAGCGGACGAGTCAAGGTTAATTCCTTATTGGCATACTCGAAGCTTTTCTCCAACGTCGCGATTTTAGAGTCTAGCTCTGCCATCTCTTGTTGCTTTTGCTCTATTTGACTTGCTTGAATCGCTATTTGGTTAATTAAGCTGTCTAAGCGCCCGTTGTATTCTTGTTGCTGCCTGCGAACTAGTTCCGGTAGATTTTCTACAAGGTCTTGGGGGTAGGTGGTCTGCTTCTTGCTCACCTGTATTTGCAATTGCCACGCGAGGTTGTCACTCACCACAATGCTGGCCAACTCACTGCGCAGACGCATGATGTTTGCTCTTAGGCTATCGGCTTCCTGCTTTGATTGGTTTACATCTGACTGGAATCTGGTTGAGTCAATGCGGGCAATCGATTGTCCTTTTTTAACCAGCATCCCTTCTTGGACATAGAGCTCTTCTAAGATGCCACCATCGAGACTTTGTATTACCTGTACTTGAGACGATGGAATCACCTTACCTTCGCCTGAGGTAACTTGATCGAGTGCGGCAAAGTAGGCCCAAAGAATAAAGCAAACAAACAGCGCCGCTAAAGTCCAAATAGTAAGTTTGTGAACACTAGGGGCTTGAGTAAGCATCGCGCCATAAACATCATCGGCCATTTCAATATCTTGTTGGGTTACTTTCATTTTTCAGCCCCTGTATTGCCGCTCTTCAGTTGCTGCAAAACCTCATCTCGCGGACCATCAAGGATAAGTCGGCCCCGGTCGAGCACAATGACTCGATCGACGAGATTTAATATCTGCATCTTATGCGTGATGAGAATCATGGTTCTATCTTTGCCGGTAAGCTTCATTGAGCGTACAAACTGCTTTTCAGCCCTTGCATCGAGGCTTGCGGTTGGCTCATCGAGTAATAGAAAAGGCGGATCATTTAAGATTGCCCGGGCTAAAGCAATTGACTGTCGTTGACCACGAGACAGCGCCTGTCCACCTTCACCGACTTGCATATCCAGCCCATCAGTATCAATGTCAGTAAATAAACTAACCCCAGATAATTGGACTGCACGCACTAATTGATATTCAGTAACCTGACGCGTACCAAATAATATATTATCGCGAATCGAACCATGAAATAAGGTCACTTCTTGGGGCAGGTAACCATAGTTTCGGCGTAAATCACTGGGGTGAATTTGTCCATGATTGATACCATCAAAACGCAAATGCCCCAAGGTCGGCTGGTACAATCCTAGTAATACTTTAGCGAGAGTTGTTTTACCTGAGCCATTACGACCGATGATGCCGACTTTCTCGCCTGGTTTTATTTTTATATTTAACGGGTAAAGCGCTGGCTTTTCAACGCCGGGGTAGTTAAAACCGAGTTGTTCAGCTTCTATCTGTCCTTTTAGACGCGAAAGGCTAATTAGTTGTCCTTTATTTTCGAATTCGCCTTCTTGTTTCATAATTGAATCAACGGCATTCATAGCGCTGACAGTATGATTTGAGCGGGTTAATAAACTAGCTATTTTGGCCATCGGGGAAATGGCGCGGCTAGAAAGCATAACGCTGGCAATGATTGCGCCCATTGAAATAAGGTTCTCGGAAACCCGATAAACACCAAGGACAATAACCCCAATAACCGCCACTTGCACGATAAAGCTAGCAATGTTGGACACGGAATTGGTTAGATTCTTTGACTTCATATTCCAATGTGCAGTATGGCCAAGCATTTGCTGCCAAGTTTTTTGAATAATACCTTCTGCACCGTTGGCTTTAATCGATTCGATTGAGGACAAACTTTCAATTAAATGAGCATGTCGTAAGCTTGAGAATTTACTACTTTCATCGATGGCATGTTTGAGTCTTGGCTGCAATAAAATTGTATAGCCCAGTATGATCATTGTCGCAAGAATTGGAAACAAAACAAGATCGCCTGCAACTAGCCAGATAACGAACATAAAAAATAATGCGAAAGGCAAATCAACGATGGCGGTTATTGTTGCTGATGATAGGAAATCCCTAATGGTATCAAATTCACTAACTTGCTTTGCTGTGGCCCCAACGCTTGGGGAGCGGGCTTCAAGCGGAATGCCAATAACCTTGGAAAAAAGCTTTGCTGACATGGTAATATCAATTTTCTTGCCAGCAACATCAACTAGATATCCGCGCAATTGCTTGAGTATCAGGTCAAATATATAAGCGATTCCAGCACCCGCTGCGAGAACCCATAGTGACTCGAACGCTAAGTTTGGCACTACCTTATCGTAGACATTCATGACAAAAAGTGGTGAAACTAAGGCGAACATATTGACCAAAATAGTGGCAATAATGACGTCTCGATATATTGGCATGCCATCGCGAATAGCACGCCATAACCAATGTTCACTATGCTCGTATAGGTCTAAGTTGACGTGTTTATCACCACGATACTGCTGCTTAACAAGAAAGAGGTAGCCGACGTATTGAGTTTCTAATTCTTCAATAGTGAGCTGCTCTTGTCCTCCTGTCTCCGGCAGTGAGACTATGGCTTTATTTTTTTCTAGATCGAGCTCATGCAGGACACAAGCTTGTTGATCCTTGAGCAGTAAGATACACGGCAATAGCATGCCGGGAATCTCATCAAGTCCTTTACGGTTTAACTTAGCGGTGAGTCCTGCACGAGACGCTGCTTGTGGCAAAAGATCGGCTGGTAAGTTAGCCTCTGTTATTGGTAAACCTGCAGCAAGTGCTTCTGCGGAGCAAGGGCTACCAAAATGTTCAGTTAAAATAACCAAGCAATCTAGTAGCGGGTCGCTGCCGATCCGCTGTGATGGTGAAATTGACCATTGCGGTATTTTGTTTTGGACTGTCGTCACTCGTATTACCTTAATCGCATACAAATAATAGCCGCACTAACCATTGAAGTTAGTGCGGCTTAAAAAACTACATTATATGATCAGTATCATCGTAGTCAGTAGCTTTTGTTTCGTTGTATGTTGCACCTTGAGTACTAGTCAACAAATTCTGGCTACCGTCATTGGTAAACAGACTGTTGAGAGTCACGTAGTCGCCGCTACTAATGGCTTGTTCTAGGTTGACATCATGCAATACAATACTTTGTTCAACTAAATCATCTCCATCAGTGTCAATATCGATGATGGTATTGTCACCGTCTGTTGAGAAATTCAAGTAGCCGTCTAATGTGTCATCATTATCTAGATTTAATAAATCTTTGAGGTCTAATTTATCTTCTCCTTGTGAAAAACCTACAATCTCATCGATACCCTTATCTCCATTTAACCAGACATAGGTATCTTCACCGGCTCCGCCTTCAAGTAAATCATTACCAAGCCCGCCAATTATTGTGTCATCACCTAAACCACCAATAATGGTATCGTCTAATGAGCTACCGCTAAGAATATTGTCACCTTCATCTCCAGTGATATCATCTGAAGCACCGTTGATCGTGATATTTAATTGAGCTTCACCAAATCCACTATCGCTTGCAACAATGTAAGTAAACTCGTCACTTAATATTTCACCTGTTTTTAGTGCCTGCACTGTTGAATTGGCATTATCAAGAGAGTAAGTGTATGAACCATCAGCGGCCATTGTTAAACTTCCGTACATCCCTTCAATAACGGTTGTGCCATCTGTATCAATGCTTTCATTGTTTAGATAGTTTTTAACGCGTACAACTGTTGGATTGGCACCCGTTGTGTCATTGGCAAGCACATTATCTGAGATTGTGCTTTTCGCAAGGTTGTTACTATCACCGCCTGCAACTGAAGCGAAGCCTGCAAAATTGTCTACCAATGGGGTGGTTGATTGCGAGGCTAATACCGTCTGATTATCATTATTGCTACCTAATGTTAGCGTCACAATATCTTTATTCTCAAGGTTAATAATCAATTGACCGCTGGCATTTGTGGTGATGCCTTCCGTTTTCCCGCTCAATGCGCCTAAGGATGTATAGGCACTAGGAACATTGCCAAGTGCGGGGTCTATTTCGTAGAGTTCAGCTGTGCCACCTGTGCTAAAGGTATAGATCTTGCCATCTATTACAGCAAATTCACCAGTAGAATTGTTGCCACCGAAAGAGGCAGTGGCACTACCATTTAAGGTGATAACAGGCACAAGGTTGTTGTTGCCATCTACTGTGTAAATCGTGTCATCAGCACGTACATATAATGTATTATCATTATCAAATGCCATTGAAGTAATGTCTAATGCATTCGAATTATATGTTGCATCAAACTGGCTAAGTATTGCGCCTGTTTGCTTATCGAGCTGGTAAACGGTGTTATTACCTGAGCCTGTATCTTTTGTCGAAAATAATTCGCCATGAACATTCGTTGCAAGGTTGACAAACTTGCCTAGTGGGTTGAACTCTATCAATGTCTTACCATCTCTAATATCAATACCGACGATCTCGCCGTTGGACGTTGCCATGTACAGAATAGAGCCATTATACTCATTTACACTTGCTGCATCATCGGCAAGCTGCTCACGGTCTTCTGGTAAGGTAACGCCATTGGCAGATATATCAAAAGAAAGAGTCTGTGTCGTTGACGCAGTGCTGCCGTTCGATGCCTCAATAGTCGATGCAGTTACTTCTATTGCTACAGAAGCCGTTACTTTTGGCATAGTAATGGTTAATGTTGGAAGGTCATCTAGTTCGACAGTCCAGAGGCCATTTTGATCAACCGTACCTGCAGAGAGGATTGCATTTGTCGGCAAGTCACCTAAAGTGACTGTTTGAGCCAAGCTTTCACTACCATCTTGATCAACCAATATTGGGTTGATAGTTAGCGGGATTGTTACCGTATCGTCATAACCTAGCGCAATGTTATCTATGAACATTCCTCGACCATAATCTTTTGCTTGGCCATTGGCGATAAACGTTAACTCAACGTCGCCACCTGTGCCAATGAAAGTGACAGTTGATGAATACCAGGTATTTCCAGAGTTACCGCTACCAACCGTTCCGTCTGCTGTGTAGTTAGTGGTAGATATGTTATTGCCGTCAGCGTCAATTAGCACATTAAAGTTCATGTAGGTATCGTCATAACCCTCACGCGCTGAGTAATCGAATGTTAGGGTATATAGCTTACCTGCCTCAGTCAAAATGGTTTGATGAATACTGGTTGCGTCATCGTAAACATCCTTTGGATCGGCATCAAGCTCTATAAACTGATTGGCTCTAAGTGGATCGGCATCCGTACTTTCGATCGGTCGGCGCAGTTCGATCTTTTCATTAGTTGCTGGCTTCCAGCCATCGATTTCATCGATAAAGACTGAAGCTTTACCATCATAATCAACATTCATTGTGAAATCGGTGTTAATTACTGATTGGGTATGAACAATTACATTATCGATGTCCACATCAAGATTTAATGTTGGTGCATCGGCTACGGCACCAACAGTCACTTGTTGTGATACCACGATACTAGAACTTGCATTGCCAGCGCTACTTGCGGTCTTAAGCTCAATTTCTAGGGTAAAGTCTACATCACTATGTTGTGGCGCTTTAATCTCTAATCCAACAAGTTGCTCTGGCGCTAGGGCTACACTATTATCGGTAATTGTTAATTCGCCTGATGCGTTACGCAAAGTCGAGCCCGGCGGAATATCACTAATAATAATAGTTAAATTACTGGTGTCATCATCAATTGGGTTAATTAGAAGTTCAATAAATTGGTCTTCGAGCCCCGTGGCTTCAGGTGCAACTGCTTCCAGCGGTATAACTTCCTTGGACATTGCGAAGTTAACTGTATTTGACGGCCCTGAGGTTAGTCCATCAGAGTCAATAGCATGATAGGTTAAGCTATCATTTGTAGCTTGTTCAAGTACGCTGATTTCGCGGACTAAGAAATTAGAACCGTAATCTGCGGTACTGTAGACACGTAATTCATCAAATTCGCTTTGGATATTAATGTCTGCCGTGTAAATACCTGTACCATCAGAAACAACGTTTAGATCTGAGTATTCCTGTTTACCAATAACTTCGCCATCTTTCAATATTAAAACATGCACTACAGCGTTGGCCGTTGTCGAAATATAATTCCCCCATAAGCTTGCTAGCTCTAGGTTTACATGATTTACATCGTTTGCAAAAGCTATGTTGATGAATTCTTTATTAGCAGTATTAATTTCAGGATCAGTATTTGTATCAGATACAACACCTATTCCATGTTCTTCTTTAAATACACCATTGTTGAAATCCCCAGCATCATAGGCAAGGCCAAGATTAGAGCTATACGAAGCAGCATCAGGTGCATCTCCGGTATATACATGCCCTGTGATGGTAATATCATTAATGGTTAAGCTATCCAGTCCTGAGGTGAGTAGACCGGAATCTTGTGCATCCTTAGCATTAAATAGTACAGCTTCACTTTCGTCGATCGCATCATAACGCAGTGTCGCATTTTCTGATATCTCATCGCCGACACTTAATAATGTTTCTGTATTCCCTTCGATTAGGTAGAGATTCCCTTGGGGAAGAGAGTTGATTTTAACCATTACATCAGTTTTTGGTACGTCGAGATCGTCTTCTATGTCAGCTACATGGGCTGAAAAGGTAAAAGAACCGCTTGGCGAAACACCTAGATCAACAGTGAAATCTTCCGCTGTCGGTGGTTCATTAGCGCCGTTGATCGCAATCACCAAGTTGGCGTTATCGCTGCTGTTATCGGCATCGGTCAGGGTGTAGTTGACCACCAACTGCGCGCTGCTGGCTGCCGTTAGGGCATTGACCGCGGCTTTGGTGTTATCCAGGGCAAAGCTGTACTGGCCATCGGTGCCAATGGTGAGCTGGCCGTAGGCGGTGTCAATGGTGATACTGTCCACAGGGGCATTGTCGCCATCGACAAAGAAGTAGTCGCTGCCATCGATGGTCACTTGGGTCAGGGCCGTGGCATCGGCGCCCAGGCTATCGGCCTGGCTTGGCGCGATGGTGCCATCATCCTCGCCGGTCACGACGTTGCCGCTCACGGTGGTCGTCGCTTCGCTGTTACTTTCGGTGACGCTGTTGGCATCATCATTGGCCGTTGGGGCGGTGTCGGTGATGTTCACCGTCAGCGTGTCGGTGACGGCCGGGTTAATGCCATCAGACACGATGACGGTAAAGTCATCGGTGATCGGCGCTAAGGCATGATCTTCCGCGCCATTAGAGGCGTAGGTGTAATCCACTTGGCCCGCGCTGACGCTGGTGATGGTTAAGGTGCCGTTAGCGGTGGTCACGGTCGCGTTAGGGGCGGCGGTGACGCCATTGATGGTCACGGTGGCGCTGTCAGCGGCGGTGGTGAAGGTGAAGGCGCCGGTGTTGCTGCTCGCTTCCACCACGTTGAGGTGGCCGGCATCGGCGCCGTTCTCGTTAGGGACGGTGACGGTGGTGCCTTCATCACTGCCGTTAATCGCAATCACCAAGTTGGCGTTATCGCTGCTGTTATCGGCATCGGTCAGGGTGTAGTTGACCACCAACTGCGCGCTGCTGGCTGCCGTTAGGGCATTGACCGCGGCTTTGGTGTTATCCAGGGCAAAGCTGTACTGGCCATCGGTGCCAATGGTGAGCTGGCCGTAGGCGGTGTCAATGGTGATACTGTCCACAGGGGCATTGTCGCCATCGACAAAGAAGTAGTCGCTGCCATCGATGGTCACTTGGGTCAGGGCCGTGGCATCGGCGCCCAGGCTATCGGCCTGGCTTGGCGCGATGGTGCCATCATCCTCGCCGGTCACGACGTTGCCGCTCACGGTGGTCGTCGCTTCGCTGTTACTTTCGGTGACGCTGTTGGCATCATCATTGGCCGTTGGGGCGGTGTCGGTGATGTTTACCGTCAGCGTCTCGGTGACGGTTCGATCGAGGTTATCAGTGATTAGAATGTTTAATTGGTCAGTGGCTTCACCAGTACTGTGATCTTGCGTTTTTGCAGCATAACTGTAACTAACTATGCCATCAGTAATGCTTATTATAGTTAGGCTACCGCCGGCCGTTTCTATTGGGGTGGCTGAAGGGTTTGCTAAATCAACCTGTGTTCCAGCAATGGACATGTGCTTAATGCCTGAAGGCACATCAATAGCGAAAGTATCCGTATTTTCTTGTGACTCCTGAATACTTAAATCACCAACTTGTATACCATTCTTATCGGTAATAATTATGGTTGGGGCCTCGTCCATTCCATTGATGGTAATGGTAATAGAATGGGAATCATTGCCATCAGCCGTCGTGATGGTATAGCTCTGAGTAATGGTCTCGTTAGAGTCTAGGACTTGTATCGCAGGTAAATTGTTGTCTACTTCAAACTGCCATTGCCCATCCTCATCAATAGTTAACTGACCTAGGTAATTTGGTCCATTTGAAACAACAACGGTGCTAAATACTGTATCAGTAGCATCAGCATCATTAATTGATAGATTGCCGCTAGTGCTAATTTTTCCTGCAACAACTTGCTGGTCTTCGGTAACTGAGCCAGTGTCACTGTCATCTCCAACTACTATAATCGTGCCACCATCATCGGCGCCGTTTATAGTGATGGTGATAGTTGTTTTTGTAACACCGTCTGCGTTTGTAACCTCAAAAATATCGGATAAAGGAGTAGTGTCTGCTTCTAATTGCTGAATTGAGGGCTGGTTGTTATCAGCGGTATAAACCCATTGACCATCTTCATCTACGGTTAAAGTTCCATAGGTTCCATTGATGGTTTCCGGAGAGAATTTATCCTCTCCTTGATCACCGTTAATGCCTGGGGTAAGGGTGCCACTGGTTACAAGGTTGCCTGAGCCGTCTGTAACATCTTCGGTGACAGAGCCTGTGTCTGGCGTAAGCGTTGGGATATCATCTTGTGGGATATAGCTCGGAGTATCGTTAGCAATGGCACTTTTGCCATTAGAGTCGAAAACGGTTAGCGCGATCTCAGGAAGGATAACTCCTGCGTTAATAGCCTTGACGCCATTTTCGGTTAATACGACGGTGCTACCTACTATCTGATAAAAACCTTCATTATTTGTGTTGGGAGAAAAAGTAACTTTATCGTTTAGTAAGCCATCTTCAACGTCTGTTGCAGTAAAGTCAGCTACTTTATCGCCAATAGCGGCTTCATTTTCGTTAATTGTGGTAATCGCAGTGAGCTCAAGCGATGGTGGCGTGTCGACTAATATAAGTCCATTTCCAGAACCAGGATTGCCTGCAATATCAGTATAAGTAGCATCTTCCACCACGATATTAGAGTCTATTGTATCCCCTGGAGTTGGGATAAAGTTTGCCGTCCAAGTATCCGCATCGATTTGTTGGAAGTTTGTTATTGTGCCGCCAGTTAGTATGACGTCGTTTAAATCAAACCCTGTCACAGCTTCTGAAAACTGAAAGGTAACCTCAGAACTGTTGCTATCTAACGGATCAGGATGAGAACTGGTTATTTCTAATGTCGGGCCTTTACGGTCTAGCGCTATTTGCGCGTTTGATTCCGGTGAAACGTTGCCGTCGATACCATTAATTGAAGCAGTTACTGAAATAGGCTCATCTGTTGACGGTGTCGCTATCTCTGTGGTCACCTGTCCAGCAGTGATCTGCTCTTGGCTTAGTGTAATTTGGTTATCATTAACAATTAATGTATCACCAGCTTTAGCATTGGTGTTGTCCAGGCCAATTGTGATGAGGGTGGCGGGAGCCGACTCAAGCGCGTTTAAATAATTATCGCTGTTACCATCTTGAATAAAGCTAATTGCAGGAGCAAAAAGTTGTGCAATGGCTTGTTCACTGGTTGATTCTGACTGCTGATTAACGGTTGGGATAGCGTTAATCAAAGCGCTTGTGTCAAAGCCGGCAGTTGCCAGGGTTTCGTCAGCAGTCCGGTCTATAGAGGTAAACCCGGTGCCACCTTCACTTGCGTTACCGCCTGCTGCCGTTGCTGGAAGGTCCAGATCTCCTTCACCCGATTCGATTAAATCTTGTATCGCAGCGATTTCATTTAGGTCGTCATTACTGGCCAACGCTGTTGGTTGTTCTGTCGCCGCTATAATCTCATCAATTGAATCTTCTTGACGGTTGTTAGTTAAGAACTGACTTTCGTTTAAACCCGAGAACGTTAAAGACTCGACTGTGCCGTCAGCGTACTGAAGGGTAACTGAGGCCCCTTGAGAAAGAGCGAGTGACTCGCCCGCGATTAATTGGTCGCCTAGCGCTAGTTTAAGTATTTTTAAATCAGTAGCCAATTCAATATGACCATCGATTTTTACAATCTGTGCGTTCTTAGGGGTAACAAAATTATTCATTTTTAGGGGCCCGTAAAGTTATGTTCCGTTTAACTAAAGTTCTTAAAGGAGTTAATCGCTTCTGAAAAATCCATAAATTCAGTATGTTAGCGATTTTTAGTGATTTTTAGTTATATTGCTCCATTATATGATGTTTTTTTGTGAATAATCAATTGGTAGCGTTGGTTTTTTGAGCTGAGTCACTCGTGTTAGTCCAGAGTAAGTGAAATAGGTTTTAAGTATTAATAGAACTCCTAGTGAGGAAAAATGAAAGCTTACCAAGGTTTGTAATAGACACTTGTTGGATGTTAATGATTTGTTGTTTTTTGTGTTATGTTTTTGTGCCCTGAGCTACATATTTTGTTACTTTAAATGCCAAAATCCTGTGTTTATGCCTTGGTATTTCCAGATGAATGCTCTCGAATTTCTTTATTTAGCATCATAAAAATAGATGGAGTGGTTCAGTTTTTTTAATGCTTATACTGTAGGCGTTTCATGGGTTTGGACAATAATTGACCGAAAACAAATTGTTGAATTTTTGTTGTTTATGTAGGCCCATATAGTGATTCAGTCTTTTTATATAACTAATTGTAATATTTTGTGACACAAACTGTTTACAAAATTTTATACAATGGTATTTTATACACACTTTAGTAACTAGGTAGATGTTTTTTGTTTACTAAAGACAAAAATTATAATTAGAGATAATAGAGAGATAACTAATGAATAATAAGATTAGCTTCAAGCGTAGTATAGCTGCTGTAGCAGTTACTGCTGCATTAAGCATTTCATCGGCTGCATATGCTGGTAATAATGATGGTGTTCTTAAAGGTAACATCGTTGATATGTCTAAAGCTCCTGTTGCTGGTGCAACGGTAACTGCTAAAGACCCTAAAACAGGTTTCACCCGTACAACAGTTGTTAAAGCTGATGGTAGTTACCGTTTTTCTGCATTACCAGTTGGTAACTATGACGTAACAATCTCGAAAGATGGTTATACTTCGTTCGAACAAAAGAACATTCGTATTAAGCTTGGTGGTAAAACTGAGTTTAATGCTCCAATTGCTAGCGTTAATAGCAATGTTGAAACGATTGAAGTTCGTGGCGCAGCGATGGCTACTATTGATACTAGCTCTTCAGAGTCTGCACTAAACATCGGTGATGTTGAACTCTCTCGTCTTCCTGTTGCTCGTGACATTACTTCTGTAGCTCTATTAGCTCCTGGTACAACTAAAGGTGATAGCGCATTTGGTAACAACGCATCATTTGGTGGTGCTTCAGTTGCTGAAAATGCTTACTTCATTAACGGCCTAAACGTTACTAACTTCCGTAACGGTCTAGGTGGTTCTACTATCCCATTCGAATTCTACAAAGAATTCCAAGTTAAGACTGGTGGTTACTCTGCTGAGTTCGGTCGTTCAACTGGTGGTGTAATTAACGCTGTAACTAAGAGTGGTAGCAATGATTGGGAATATGGTGCAAACGTATACTTCCGTCCATCATCTTTGCAAGAGCAAGCGCCTAATACGATCAAGCCAAATGGCAAAATGTACATCCACAATGGTGCAGATAGCTACCAAAAAACTGACGCAAACGTTTACTTATCTGGTCCGTTAATTGAAGATACTCTATTCTTCTACGTACTATATAACCCACGTGATATTGAGCGTGAGTACTCATACGCAGCAGGTACATCTTTTGATAACCAACAAACAGATGATGCTTTCTGGGGTACTAAAATTGATTGGAATATCAACGAAAACCACAAGGTAGAGCTAACTGCTTTCTCTGATAAGCGTGAAACTGTTACAACTACTTACGATTATGACTACAAAACTGAGACTCGTGGCGAAGAAATCGGCGCAGGTATCGGTTCTCGTGGTGGTGATAACATCTCTGTAAAATACACAGGTTACATCACTGACGACTTCACCGTTTCAGCACTATGGGGCGAGAATGAAGCTGATCTAACTGATTCATCTTCTGCTGATACAACTTGTCCAGTTGTTTACCAATACGACGATGGTAGCTACTTCCGTCAAGGTTGTTTCATAAACTTCTCTTTCTCTCAAGCTGTGGATACTCGTGAAGCATTCCGTATCGATGGTGAGTACAACTTAGATGACCATACAATTCGTTTTGGTTTTGATAAGGAAGTAAATACTTCATTAGACCAAACTCGTCTATCTGGTCCTGGTGAGTTCGGTGTGTACTACCTATACCGTACATACGCTGCAGGCGCGACTGAAGCGGCAATTGATCACACATTTGCTGAAGAAACAGATACTGTACGTGTTCGTACATATGCAACTGGTGGTGAGTTCGAAACTCTATCTTCTGCATTCTACATCGAAGACACATGGACAATCACAGATGACATCGTAGCCTCTATTGGTTTACGTAGTGAGTCTTTCAACAATAAAAATGCTGAAGGCGATAGCTTCATCAAAGTTGATAATCAACTTGCTCCGCGTTTAGGTATCTCTTGGGATGTAAACGGCGATGGCGAATCTAAAGTATTTGCTAACTTCGGTCGTTACCATCTACCAATTGCTGCAAACACAAACATTCGTATGGCTGGTGCAGAAACTTACATCCACGATTACTATGAAGTAACTGGTGGCTACGCTGACCAAAACGCTGACCTAACTCCTATTTTAGGCAATAAACTAGGTACTCGTGTAAACGGTGACGGAACTGCTCCTGATGTACGTGAAGTACTTGATAGTTCAATTGACCCAATGTACCAAGATGAGTTCATCTTAGGTTATGAAGGTATGATCAACGATGATTGGTCTTGGACAGTTAAAGGTATTTACCGTGACCTAGGCAGCGTAATTGATGATATCACTATCAACAAAGCAATCACTGCTAATGGCTGGGAAGAGCCAGGACATGATGTTTACGTTCTAACTAACCCAGGTTCTGATATCACAACTTACTACGATACAGACGGTGACGGTACACTAGAGCAAGTTAACATTTCAGGTGCTTCATTAGGTTACCCAGATCCAAAGCGTGTTTACACAGCAATTGACTTAACTGTTAAACGCCAGTGGGATGACGTTTGGACTCTAGATGCTAAATACACTTGGTCTAAGAGCTACGGTAACGCTGAAGGTTACGTGAAGTCAGATAACGGTCAGGATGATGCAGGTCTAACAACTGACTGGGATTTCCCTTACCTAATGGATGGTGCTTACGGTGATTTACCAAATGACCGTCGTCATACATTCAAAATCTACGGTGCTTACGCACTTACTGATGAGTTAACTGTTGGTGCTAACCTTCTAGTTCAGTCTGGTCGTCCAGTAAATGGCTTCGGACATGGTTTACCTGACGGATACCCAGACCCATACGGTTACGGTCAAACTTACTATGTTGGTGGTGAATTCTTACCACGTGGTAGCTTCGGTCGTACCCCATGGATGAACCAGTTGGACTTAAATGCTAAATACGTAACTCAAATTTCTGACGCAGAAGTTTCATTCCAAGTTGATGTATTTAACGTACTAGGTTCTTCTATCGTTACTAAAGTTAACGAAGATGCTGAAGCAGTTAAAGACGAAGTTAACCCTAACTTCTTACTGCCTACTGGCTACCAAACACCACGCTACGTACAATTTAGCGCTTCAGTTCGTTTCTAATAGCTAACTGATTAATGGTAAAACCGCACTCATTTGAGTGCGGTTTTTTTTTGTCTGCTAAAAATGACAGAAATTTTTCATTAACTGGTGAAATAACAATCATGTAACAAGATGTTTGAATACGCGTAATTCACTTGTTATTGAATTTTATTTATAGATAATGAGTACCGTCAACTAAAAGGAAATTACCTATGAAAATAACTTATGCATTAATAATTGCGGCCTGTTTCTCACTGTCAGCTCATGCGGCAAACGTGTCAGTAGATTTTGTAAAAAAGGAACAATATAAGGACATCCATGCCGGAGGTACTCAAAGCCAACCTCGCTTTGAAGAGAAATTATTTAAAACATTAGAGAAAAGCTTCGCTAAAAATGCTGAAAAACTACCAGGTGACTTGTCGTTAAAAATTTCAGTGCTTGATATTGATTTAGCGGGCGCGGTAGCGCACGGCTTAGGCATGGGGCAGGATATCCGCCAAATTAGCGATAAAGACTTTCCACGTGTTCTATTTTACATGATACTAGAGAACAAGGACGGTGAGATAGTTTTTCAGGGACGCCAAAACTTAAAAGAGAAAAGATTAAGACATGGTGACTTTAGAATGAAAGGAAGCCAATCTGACTTCTTTATGGAAACAGGATTGATAACAAAATGGTTTGACACAGTGCTAGTACCTGCTGTTGCTAAACTATAGTTATTGACAAAATTGGCCACAATTATGTGGCCGTTTTAAGCATAAGTCTGTTTATAAACTTGATTGCTTGTTGTGTGTGTTGGCATTGTGTCAACCCGCTTTTAACCCTCGGCTTAAAGTCATGATCGCCATCTTCTAGCCATAGCCAATCAATTGCTTTACCCAAGTCATAATTAGCAACTTCTTCACGGCTTCCAAGTTTATCTCTCGTTCCTTGTGCGATAAATAACGGCGCTTGAATATCTTTTATATGTTCAGTACGCAGCTTCTCTGGCTTACCCTGTGGATGAAAAGGGTAGCCAAGGCATATAACGCCTTTTATTTTGTGATTGAGCGCTTCATCATCTAATGCTGCAACCATTGAGGCAATACGACCCCCCATTGATTTTCCGCCGATAGTTACTGGCCCCTTAGTGTCACGAATTATCTGACTAAAAAACTCGACCAATTTGGGCGCCCTATCTGGTGGTCGCCGTTTACCATCTTCTAGGCGTTTTTGCATATAAGGAAAGTTGAAGCGGGCAACACGTACACCTTTTTTGGCTAAGCCTAGTGCAATGGTATTCATAAAATCTGATTGTGCATCAGCGCCCGCACCGTGGGCAAACAAAAAGAGTGGACCATCAACGGGCCCATCATAAATAAAGTCCATCAAGACTCCTTTATAGATTAAAGATTAGATAGGATTAGACTAGTGAGTAAACTAAACGAAATTATTGTTAACACTGTCAGTTGTAACTTTCGGACAATGACCACTATATGAGCCAAGTCAGTTACTTCAGGGGGATGATTGCCCCCCAACTTTGGGCGACGGATCTTTACACCATCATATAACACTGCGCCGCCTAGCTCGCGCTTAAGTGTCTTTCCAGTTGTGGCGAGTAATATGCCAGCCCCTCGGTTATGCCAGCCATGAGAATTAAAGCTCAAATACTTTATACCAAATACTATTCCCACACCTAAAGCCATAAGGTAGCCAATGGGCTGATTAATTAAGGAGGCCATAGTCGAAAACACGCGACCAAAATGACGATACGCTTGTTGCTTAGGGTTCCAATATTTGGCTAATGCATTAATTATTGCCACCGACATCGCGACATAAATACCAAAAAGTGCATAGTAGATAATAATATTAAAATAACTTTGCAACGGCCGTTGGGTCAGGCTCTCAATGGCCGCTTTAGTGATCCCCATAGTAGAAAGAGTGTCGGTGTCACGTACGCACAGCGCAGTTAATTGTTCGCGGGCAAGACTCTTACGTTGATTTACCAGACTCACTTGTAATTGTTCACATGTGGTTATTAGTTGACGACAGCTTATGGCGAGCAAGAGAAATAGCGCTTCAAAAAACCACGGAAAGGTGGCGATTGATAAAACTAGCGTCACTAAGGCGAGTGGCAAGGAAAATAAAATCAATCCGCCAAGCGCGCCTGATATGAGTTGTTGCTTCTTCCCTCTCTTATTAACTTTAAGCGCAAGCTTTTGTGCGATATATCGATAAAGTGTTGCAGGGTGATAAGCGTCATTTAA
>CAKZQF010000125.1 GCA_937139475.1 uncultured Gammaproteobacteria bacterium
TTAGTATCAGCCTAGTTGATTGGTTTGCCATGCAATAGCCCAATAGATGAAGAAACAAGAAATAGAGATAAAAAAGAGAAACCTTTTACCTCATTTAAGTCGCCTAGGCACCAATGATATTTTGGCCACAAACCCGTAAAACGTTACCTGACAATCCCTGCGAGCTAGGAGAAGCAAAAAGTGCCACAGCTTCAGCGACATCGATAGGCAATCCTCCTTGTGATAGTGAACAGGCCCTTCTTGCTACCTGCCTTGGCATAAATGGTACTGCCGCGGTCATTTTAGTTTCAATGAATCCCGGAGCAACAGCGTTGATAGTAATGCCTTTTTCACTAAGTGGCACTTTAAGCGCATCGACCATACCAATAACGCCAGCCTTTGCTGTAGCATAATTAGTTTGCCCAGCATTGCCACCAATACCACTAATTGACGACACGCCAATAATGCGGCCGTTATTTGCAATGACATCATGAGCTAATAAATACTGATTAACCGCTTCAATACCACTTAAATTTATTTTCATTAGTAGCTGCCATTGCTGCGGTTTCATCCGGCTGAGTGTTTTATCACGGGTAATGCCAGCGTTGTGCACAATGATATCTAAACAACGCCCATTAAGATGGTTAACAATTGCCTCCCCCGCATTTGCTTGACTGATATCTAACGCTAGCACCTCACCATCACAGGTGTTCATCGCACTAGTTAAGGCTTGTTGCTGCGCAGGAATATCAAGACCAATCACCGTGGCACCGTCACGGCGTAATGTTTGCGCCATTGCCAGGCCAATACCTTGTGTCGCACCCGTTACTAACGCAGTCTTACCTGATAAGGGCTTATTCGAAGGCTCGATATCGCCAACCGTTTGAGCAACATTAATAGACTGCCCTGTGACATAAACATTACGTTTAGAGCAGAAGAAGGACAGCGGCGCGACCAGTTCATCTTTACAACCTTCATTAGCGTAGATTAAGTTGACGGTAATGCCTTTGCGCCCAAGCTCTTTCGCCAGTGATTTTACAAAACCAACCAGTGCACGCTGCGCTGTGCGCTGCGCCACATCACAAAGTTGCTTAGGGTTTAGCCCCACCAGCACTATCTTGGCGTTGCGATTTAACCGTTTAATCCGTGGTGAAATAGATTGGTAAAGCGCGTCAAGTTCACTACTATTTTTAATACCAGAACCATCAAAAACCAAACCATTTAATCGTTGCTCCTCACTCAAGCAAATAACTTTTTCTAACGTGGTATTGATTATTGCTGAGAAAAGCGCATTTGACGTTTTATCAAAAGCTATTGACTCCACCAATTGCCACGGCTGATCATCAGCGCGCGCTAAAATAGGCGGGATTGGCAAACCCAGTTTGCTACATAAAAATTTACCAACCGGACGATTGGCAAAGCGTAAATAAGAATCGCTCATAAGGAAGTGCTTCTGTCATATTTTTTCAACACACTAACGCGTTTACTGCAATTGTTCAAACTAGTGTTTGATTATTTTTCAGCGCAGCATAATTTACAAACTATTTACATTGGTATACTCATCTTTGCATGGCAGTTGTTACAGTTAATAAATCCCCTTTAGATTGGAGCTCACTTATGCCAACAATCATTGCGAAAACTAGCTGCGCAATTATGCTTTCTCTCCTCTTGATTAGCTGCGGAGGCTCGGGGGATACAACCCCAAGCATCCCACCTAACGAAACGCCAACGCCAACGCCAACGCCAACGCCAAGCGTGCCAGAAACGCCACCAGCACAAGACACCAGCGAACATACAATCAGCGTGAACAACCATCCGCAAAACACCTTAATGGCGCAAGTTGCAGTTACCACGACTGAAAATTCTCTAGTGAGCCTCGAATATCAGGCCCAAGGCATTGCAGCGAAAGAAACTTATCAGAGTGATAGTAGCAAAGCACACGCTTTTACCCTTGTTGGTTTACGGGCCAATACGACCTATACAATAACCGCCAATATCACCAACGAACAATCACAAACTGTCACCAGCCAATCACAGACACTAACCACTGGCGCGCTGCCAACAGATGCCCCTATGGTCGAACTTGTTAACGGCTCGGCGCAATCTAATGGCGGTATCACTTTTTTTGCATCTACCACAACACCGTCACGCTTTTATGGCGTCGATGAGTCTGGTGAATATGTATGGTATTTGCACCAAGACGTACCGATGTCAGTCTCCCCCACAATCAAAGTGCTCACTGATGGCCGCTTAATGCTATTGCTAAGCAGAGAAGTTCGCTTAATTGATATCACAGGACAAACATTAGCAACATACTCGCTACCGGCTTATCATCATGATGCCGTGTTGCTTAGTAACAATAATCTACTGATATTAACCAGCGAAGTACAAACCCATAACGGTGAGCAGCTAAAAGGTGACAAAATTCTTGAGCTGACCCCACAAGGGGACACGGTGTGGCAATGGTCTAGTTTCGATCACCTCGACACCAGTCGATTCCCCGGCGCACTGGCCAATCGCGTAATCAATGGCCAAAAGGACTGGACACATTCTAATGCGCTGTTTTACATCGAACACGATGACACTATTATGCTATCCAGTCGCTCGCAAAGCTGGGTCATCAATATTAACCACAGTAGTGGTGATATAGAGTGGATACTGGGTGACTCACAAAGCGCAAGCGTCCCTGCTAGCGATAAGTTTTTCAATTTAACCTCAGGCACGTGGATGGCTAGCCAGCATGCCGCGATGTTAACCAGCCTTGGCGATATCTTACTCTATGACAATCGCAATGAAGCAGAACTCGCAGGCGCAACAAATTATAGCCGCACGGTACGTTATGATCTTAATACCAGCGCGATGACAGCCCAGCAGACTTGGCAGTATGTCGCCCCTAAATACACCCAGTCACTGGGTGATGTTGATGAACTAAGTAATGGTAACGTTCTGATCACCGCCGGAGGCCCTGGCACACATAATGACGCACATATCATCGAGGTTGACTCACAATCACAAGAGATTTGGCATATTGCTATCGCCGATACCTCCGTTTATCGCGCCGAACGAATTGAGTGGTCACAAATACTGGCACCGCCGTCTACTCAGGCTAATCAGCCGAGTGTACCAACAACGCCAACAGGCAACGTCAATGCAAACGGCACCACTATGCTACAAGTTGAAGGATGTAGCCAAGCAAGTCATTTTGTCGATACCAATGACAGAAACAACTACATTGACTACAACCTAGACG
Source organism: uncultured Gammaproteobacteria bacterium (assembly GCA_937139475.1). Taxonomy (GTDB): domain Bacteria; phylum Pseudomonadota; class Gammaproteobacteria; order Enterobacterales; family Psychrobiaceae; genus Psychrobium. The sequence continues at coordinate 3,230 of CAKZQF010000125.1, forward strand.
GTCAAACGAATGCAGATTTATATGGCGATAACCTAACCCCAACAGTGGCGGTAACCTGCGATGAAAACAGCGTTACAGTGACTAGTAATGGCGCAACAAACTTTGACTGGGTAAACCTTGGTCAAGGCGGTGCTACTCCCAATGCTGGCGCCTACCAATGGGTAATTCCCAAGTCGCCGACATTAACAAATACAACCCAAAGCATCCCATTACTCGGTGTCGTTGGGTTTACAGTAACGGGCATACAAATATTTGGTCCCAATGAAAACGCAGCCGACAATTACGCTGACCCTGTCACCGATGGATTGCTTAACTATTGTGGTGGTCATACCCGTCAATATCACTTTCATGAACGGGCTAAATGTTTCTTCCAGTGGCAAACACTTGGCGGCGCAGACTCTCTGCTTCCGGCGCAAACAGCCAATGTCGTGCTTGGTTACGCACTGGATGGCTTTCCCATCATGTCGCCATACCAATGTAGTGACCAGGCCTGCATCTTGGCAATCAAAGTAGAGAGCAGTTATCGCTACACCGGCAGCGGTGATTACGCCAATGAAAATGCATGGGACAACCATCAATACGAGGAAAGCCTAAGCCCGTTAGATCAATGTAATGGCATGATAGATCAAAATGGTAACTATGCGTATTACGCCACCGACACATTCCCTTATTACATGGCGTGTTACCGTGGTCCAACCGATTATATCAGCGTGAATAATCCACGCTTTGGCCAATAGGAGCAATGATGAGTAGATTAATTGGATTGGTGTTACTTGGCTTATTATGCTCGAGTACGCAGAGCTTGGCACATGGCGATGAAGAGCTCCTCCAAATACAAAAGGTACGGCTGCAACTTAACATCGAACCAATAGCGGCAAACTTCATCGATGCTAACAATAAGCCAGTGACCCTCACTCAAGCCTACCTGTCATTGTTTAGTGTTGAAATGATTCGCTGCCCGACATTACCAAAACACGTTAAGCGCCGTACCAGCAGTAATCTACTTAATTGGATTATTCCAGCAGCGTACGCCAATCATGGCGTGCGGTTTGATAAACCAACACAAATACCGATCATGCAAAGCTTTAATTTACTGACTCCAACCACACTAGACTTGGGAGAGTTATCTTTACCTGTTGGGCATTATTGTGAAATGAATATCACCTTGGCAAAGAACAGCAAACCATTACTTGCAGAGCAAGGCGTGAATGTAAACCGTTACAGTCTTTATCTAACCACCAACGCAGATGCCAAAATCAATGCGAACTATGCGTACGGAAAAAATACATTTATCGCGCTGGATATCAGTGACAAATCACATGAGCTTACTTTAGCGATTAACCCTGCCAAATTATTTACCGCAATAGACTTTGGGCAATCAGAGAGTCACATTGCGCGAAGTATTTTGCTTAACTTTCATCAACAGGTAGAGCTAAATTAGTCTGCCTTATGTTTTATCTGTTGCTGGAGTAAAGCTTCTTCCCAGTGCACCTTGGTTCCACCTAACAAATGAAAGTGCAGATGTGGCACAGTTTGACCACCATCATGGCCACTGTTGCTCATAATACTAAAGCCAGATTGCTCCACTTTAGCTATTTTTGCCACTTTACCTAAAGCGCGAACCAAGGCTGCAATCTCAACATCTGAAGCATTAGTGGAAAAATCGACTAACGAGCGATACTCCCCTTTTGGTATCACTAAAATATGCACAGGGCGCAATGGACGAATATCGTTGAACGCCAAAACGTGATTATCTTCATAAATCTTGGTAGCGGGCAACTTACCATCGAGTATTTTTGCAAACACATTATTGCAATCATAGTGACCAATACCAGATACTGTTTTACCAGTTGCATAGCTATCTGCCATCACAACACTTAGGCTAATCATCAATAATAAATGTAGTCTTTTCATCTGGGTTTCCTATAGAGGATGAAAGTATTGGAAGATGCTAACTCACTCATTTAAAAAATCAATTTAGGAATCCTCATGTCTGCACTTGATCACACTCGGCGCGATCTCATCAAGAATTCACTCTGTGTCATCGGTGCAGGGGCACTAGCAGGATGTAGCGTTAGTACCTCACAAATGTTGAATAACCAGCAATCCATCGTGCCACCAGCACTCAAAAAGGGTGACACCATCGGGTTCTTTTCACCGTCCACGCCAGCAACGACTTTTGCTCATAAACGCTTTGCACGAGCTAAAGACTTTCTTGCCTTGCAAGGATTCAAGCTAAAAGCAGGCAGTTTGACAGGTCAAAAAGATGCCTATCGCTCAGGTACAATTGCCCAGCGCGCTAATGAACTCAATGAACTTATTCGCGACCCCAGTGTGCGCTGTATTATGTCTACTATTGGCGGTATGAACTCGAACGCTCTACTGCCTTATATCGATTATGACGCGCTAAGACGCGACCCCAAAATCATTATCGGCTATTCAGATGTTACGGCAATCTTGTTTGGCATTTACCAGCAGACAGGTATCACGACCTATTATGGTCCGGCACTGGTAGCAAGTTTTGGTGAAATGGGTTACTTCCTGGAAAAGACATATGCTTACTTTAAGCAAGTAGTCGAACAACCGACATTGCCAATAACGATAAACAACCCAGATTATTGGACTCAAGAGTACGTCAACTGGGAAACACAGCATAGTGAAAAACCGCGCATTGAAAACAAGCTAGTCACAATAAACACCGGTAAAGCGACAGGTCGCCTTATCGTGGGTAACCACAATACCCTGTCAGGTATTTTTGGCACCAAGTACATGCCGCGCATTGAGGTGGGGGATATTTTATTGCTCGAAGATAGCTTTCAAGATGCGGCCACAGTCGAGCGCTCTACTGCTCATCTGAAACTTGCGGGGGTGTTTGAACGCATCGGCGGGTTAATTATTGGCAAGCATGAAAACTATGATGACAAAGGCAGTAACCGTCCCTGTTATGAAACGATGATGGAAGTGATTGGCGATGTTGACTACCCTATTTTGGCACAATATGACTGTGCGCATACGCATCCGATGATCACGTTGCCATTAGGCGCAAACGTGACACTTGATGCCAACAAGCAGCTGTTAACTATAAATTACATCTAAAACTCAATACTCCTTTAAACAAGCCATTGTAATAAAACTGAGCTATGGCAGACTGTTACAAAAATAATAACAGGAGTATCCAATGACAATATCGACAAATTGGGCCACGCGGGCCCTAGATAAAGTCGAGCGCGTGGGGAATAAACTTCCCGATCCCGCCATAATCTTTCTATTTTGTTTAATCATCGTGTGGCTTTTATCCGCCCTACTATCCAACTTTACCTTCAGTGCCATCGATCCACGAACTGACAGCGCAGTCGTGGTAAATAACCTGCTCACTGGCGACTCCTTAGCTGACTTTTTGTCGCGAATGGTCACCATATTTACTGGCTTTGCACCATTAGGCGTAGTACTTGTGGCAATGCTTGGTGTTGGTGTTGCGGAGCATTCAGGTTTTATTAGTGCTGGCTTAAAGCGCATGCTTGATTCGACGCCTAAAACCTTATTAACGCCAATGGTTATTCTGGTCGCTATTGTTAGTCATACAGCAACTGATGCAGGTTATGTGTTAGTTATTCCATTGGCAGGTGTTATATTCTATGCCATGGGACGTCATCCGCTTGCTGGTATTGCAGCAGCGTTTGCCGGGGTTAGTGGAGGTTTTAGTGCTAACTTTATTCCTTCGGCCATCGACCCTTTACTACAAAGCTTTACCCAAAGTGCAGCGCAAATTATCGATCCGGCGATTCAAGTGAATCCACTGAATAACTGGTTCTTTAACTCCGCGTCTTGTTTACTGATCGTCAGTATTGGTTGGTATCTCACCGATAAAATTATTGAACCACGCCTAAAAGATGTGAAAGTTGATGGTGATCCGAGCGAAATTCCCCGCTTTGATGAATTAAACCAACAACAAACCAAAGCCCTACGTTGGGCAACCGGCGTGATGGTCTTAGGCATTGTAGGGTTAATTGCATTGCTGGTCCCAGAAAGCTCACCAATGCGCGCCCCCGATGGTCAGCTAACCTCATTTGCTGCACCAGTGATGAAATCCATCGTACCGCTAATCTTTCTATTGTTTATTTTCCCCGGCGTGGTTTATGGCTATCTGTCAGGCACCTATGGTAAAACCAAAGATATCATCGACAGCATGACCAAAGCGATGAGTGGCATGAGCTATTACATCGTTATGGCATTTTTCTGTGCATTGTTTATTGATGCCTTTGGTAAATCGAACTTAGGAGCATTATTAGCCATTGAAGGGGCGCAAGTATTAAAAGCATTAGCCTTACCAAGCATGGTGACTGTTGTTGGTATTATCTTCCTAACTGCTTTTGTTAATCTATTTGTTGGCTCCTCCTCGGCCAAATGGGCGCTACTTGGCCCGATTTTTGTGCCGATGTTAATGCAATTAGGTATTTCGCCTGACTTAACCCAGACGGCCTACCGTGTGGGGGATTCTTCGTCAAATATCGTCACCCCATTGATGCCATACTTCCCATTAGTTGTGGTGTATTGTCAGCGTTACGTAAAATCGACTGGTATCGGTACATTACTTTCATTAATGCTGCCATTTACTGTCACTATTATTATTGCGTGGAC
>CAKZQF010000126.1 GCA_937139475.1 uncultured Gammaproteobacteria bacterium
TCTAACCCTGCCATTTGCAGTAGACTTAACACACTGTCATTAAACTCTTGTGCTCGTTCATAAAATGCTGAATGGCCACAATTATCGAATTCAATAATAAACGAACCTTCTACTTGCTCTTGAACTAAGCGCACCGCTTCTAATGGAAATAACACATCATCGTGACCAACGATAAACATCACTGGACAGCCAAGTTCACTCAAGGTTTGTGGTGTTACTTTTGCATCGCTATAACTGCCAACCAAATTACTACGATTAGTGGCATTAAAGCTGTTGATTTGTTGGTATAAAGTTGCCGCAGTTGGGTCACGCTCAATCGTCGCTTTACCTAGCACTCGCTCTATTTGTGATAAACCGTCGGTATCAGCACGTGCTTTATCCATAATAGCTGCAACATCAGCGCTTTCTTCAATGCAATGGAGTGAATCAGCTATCACTAATGCACTAACCCGTTGTGGATTTTGTGCGGCAAAGGTAATCGCGGTGCCGCCGCCCATTGATTGGCCGATTAGTGCCGCCTTGTCGATCTTTAGATGATCCAACACCGCGGTCAGGTCGCTAACAAACCCACTGCGACCTAAGCCAGCTTTATCGGTAGAGTTACCAAAGCCACGCTGGTCAATCAAAATCACTTGATAACCTTTGCTATAAACCGCTGTTTGCTGAAACCAAGTGGCGTGATTGCCGCCCAGACCATGCAATAATACGACCGGCTCACCTTGGCCGTGAACTTCATAATAGATTGAATCTTCGTTAATCTTTAATACTGACATTTTCTTCTCCTTGATTTATTTGATGATGGCTTTAATGCGTTCTGGCGGCTCAACTAAAAACTCTTTCAAATCCCATTGGTCAAACGTTGCCATTTCCTTGCCATCCCAAACAGACGCCTCATAAGGGGCTTGGTCAGTGATTTGCAGCATGTCAGAATAGAATTCAACATTATTGCCATCAGGGTCTCTAAATACGATAAAGGTGTTGTCACCTGGGCCGTGACGACCAACACCTCGGTCAATCTCAATGCCGCGTTGTTGTAGCATTTGTGCAATTTGTTTAATCTCATCAATCGATTCAACATGATAAGAAAAATGTTCAATACGCGATTGCAGCGGATCTTGGTTAGCAATTTGATCGGGAGGTAATTGCAACAATGCCAAATCATGGTGATCACTTGAAGAACGCATAAACACCATACGGTCATCAATCCAATCCGATACTGATAGTCCAACAACTTCTTGGTAGAACTTAACGGACGCTTGAACATCTTTTACTTTTAATACCAGGTGACCTAACTTGGTCGGTTTTGGGGTATACATTGCTATCGCTCCTGTTACAGTTTTTCGGCTTTAATTGTATTGGTAATTGAACCAACGCCTTCAGCCCACGCTGTCAACACATCGCCATCTTTTAGGAATAAACCAATACCTTTACCTACACCTGCAGGCGTACCAGTCATAATCACATCACCCGGCTGTAGGGTTAAAATGCTAGAGAGGTATTCGATTTGCTCAAAAGCATCCCAGATAAGTTCACTGGTATTGCCATCCTGCATTTGCTTACCATTAAGACTCAGACCAAGTACCACTTTATGTGGGTCTTCAATGTTGCTCTTTGGCACAAACACTGGGCCCATTGGACAAAACGTATCCCAACTTTTTCCGCGGAACCAATCATGCTTAAATGGGTAATCGGTGCGATGATTAAGGTCACGCGCAGAGATGTCATTCACTACCGTGTAACCAGCAATGTAATCTAAAGCATCTTCCTTTTTCACTCGGCGTGCGGCCTTGCCAATCACTACACCTAGCTCAACTTCCCAATCGAGTTTTTGAGTTTCTGGTGGCAGCATGACCTCTGAGTCTGTGCCGGTAACACTGGTGGTTGCCTTCATAAACACATAAGGAGAGCTGTCAGGTTTAGCCGCCAAAATAGTGTTCATTTCCGCCGCATGCTCGTGATAGTTTGAAGCGGTGCCAAAAATGGTACTAGGCTTAAACGGTGCAAGCGTAGTGACATCGCCATCGATAGCTTGCACATCTCCACTGGTTGCGGCCTGCGCAAGCTTTGCAGCGAAAGCGCTGATATCAGCAACAACATCTTGCCAATTACTCAAAGCACTGGTGATGCATTGTGCCCAAAGTGGTTTGTCTTGACTCTCCAATTGGCCGTAAGCGGCACTTAAATCGTAATTTTTCTCATTAATAACCATGGCGGCTATCTTGGCGCCTTGGATGTCTAGCGTAGCTAATGCATACTTTGTCATTGTTGTTTCTCTCCATTAGCAAATTCATCGATTTGCTTGGTTGACTTTGACCAAGCACCACTGTGTTCGGTCACTAATTATGTTGTTTAATGTGCGGTAAAAATGCGGAAAATTCGACTAACTTTTACGTCATTACCAATAGCTTTTTTGTTATACCTAAACAATCTGAACGCATGTTATTAATATATCTAAGCACCGCCGAGTACGCGGTATAGCATGCGAGCCGAGACTATCAGCAGAAAAGCACCAAACACTTTGCTTAGCTGATCTTTGGAAAGCTTATGCGCTATTTTTGCGCCAATTGGCGCACACCAAACAGTCACCGGAGAAATGAGGGCAAAGCCAATTAAGTTAACGTAGCCAAGACTTCCGGCTGGGGTACGGGCATCGTTAAGCCCTGAGAAAATAAAACCAAGGGTGCCTGGCACACTAATAAACAGACCAAATAGTGCAGCTGTACCAACGGCTTTATGAATTGGCTGATTTAACAAGGTTAAAACGGGTACGCTCAACGTACCGCCGCCTATTCCCATCATGCTCGATAGGCCACCGATCATTGTTGGTGGGAACGCTAACATCACGCCGCGAGGCACGTCGTCACGCAGTGTTACGTCACCCAATGGCAATAACATTTTTAGTGCAACGATTAACGCTACTCCCCCAAACACAGCGGAAAGCGTCATGCTATCGATATAGGCCGCAGCGACCGTGCCGAGCAATGAGCCAACGAAAATAAAAGGCCCCCAGCGCTTAACTAGCCCTAAATCAACCGAACCTTTGGCATGGTGCGCTTTTGCTGAGGAGATAGAGGTTAAAACAATACAAGCAAGTGATGTAGCAATCGCCACATGCATTCGAATAGCGCTATCAACGCCGTAAAAACCTAACGCAGTATCAAGCACTGGCACAATCACAATGCCACCACCAACACCCAATAAACCAGCCAAAATACCGGCGACTACGCCCGTAGCTAACATCATGCCGACTAGCGGCAGTAAATCTAAAATCTGTTGCATTTTCTTCACTCTTGAGGAATTAAAATCACAAAAAGAATACAACGAAGACCTTATGCATACAAATAATTAATATTGCATACTGAGATAATCTTTTTATAATAGATCAAATTCGCGACACCTTTTTCGCCTCACAAACTTGGAAGCAGATGCTATGACACAGCCAACATTCACCCCTGAACAACTTGCCCAAATCGAGCAAGCCCAAAAAGCAGCAATCGAATTAAAGCAAAGCCCTGCAATGCTTAGCTCAGAAAATTTAGCGCTTATCCTGACACAAGCGCGCAGCCATAACGGCTGGACCGACAAACCAGTGAGTGATGAGTTGCTGCAACAGCTTTTTGATATTGTGAAAATGGGCTCCACCAGCATGAACACCTGCCCAGCAAGGTTCATCTTTATCCGCGGTGAAGAAGCGAAGAAACGCTTAAAGAATGTGCTTATGCCTGGTAACGTTGAAAAAGTATTGGCCGCCCCAGTAACAGTGATTATCGGCTATGACACCGAGTTTTATTCGCACATGCCGCGCCTATTTCCGCACAACCCGCAAGCGCAAAACATATTTATTAATAACCCTGACAACGCCCAAGCCACAGCGTTTAGAAACGGGACATTACAAGGTGCTTATCTAATGGTGGCAGCGCGCGCACTGGGCTTGGATATCGGCCCAATGTCAGGCTTTAATAATGCCGCGTGTGATGAAGAGTTTTTTGCAGGAACCTCAATTAAAAGTAATTTCTTATGCAGTCTAGGTTATGGCGACACTAATAAATTGTTCCAACGACTACCACGCTTTGATTTTGACGATGTTTGTACATTGCTTTAGTTAAACAGATTCTTTTCGGCAGTAAGCCTCGGTGAATAGAGGCTTTCGGTTACGTTTTACTAGCTAGTGAGTATTAGTAGAAATTGGTAGATAGGATCACGCATAGCGGGGCCTAAGATGGTTTGGGATTAGGAATTCACACCATCATCACTTGTTAGGCGCTTTTCTTTCGATGAACAACTTGGTGAAATAAGCTTTTTGTTGAGCCAATTTCAAGCATTGCCAAAGTCATTGCTTTTAGTAGAGCCTCCGAAGCTTCGTACAACTTTTCCAACGCAGGTGCAAACTGCATAATCTCTAAGTCAGAGATGATCTCATATTGGCGCATTGCATCGGCCTCCCTGTGAGCTATTGTATTATGCCTTGTTTCGGAAACCTGACTTTCAACGTTCCTACGAGCTTTCTTGAGTTCTTTTAACGCCACGACAACTGCTGCCTTAGATGTATCAGATAACCCCGTTGTCTCATAAATAAAGTGCATTTTTCGACCGGTTACCTTACTCATGTCCCACTCATAGATTGTCAATAAAAGTGCCCTGAGTGCGATGTTTCTTTTGGTGGCATTTGGATGAGCAAAAGCGTCTGCTTTTAATGCCTGAACATCTCGTTCTGCTAGTAAAAAGAATAACCCAATATTAAGAAATTTCTTAGTAGCAGGAAACAACTTTTCATCTATTCTACGATATTCAAAGACAGTAGTTTCAATGGTATTGTTGATTACTTTTTCTACCAATCGAAAGTCTTTGTTGAGTTTGCGATGTAAGCGCCAAAGAAATAGACTTTTCAGCTTACGTCCAAATCGCTTTTGGAATTTAATACGAAACCAACGCTCTTGCACTATGCGATCTTTCTCAAGAAACTTACTACTAAACATATCCCTACCACTGGCCAGCGCCTAACGTCTCACTAAGAGGCAATAATAGTTGGTTAGAATAAGCGACGAAGGAGCAAAAACCAACTGTAATTTGTCCCTGTTTAACAGCTTGTTAGCAGTCTATTACTTCGTCACCATCGGATAAGGTTTCTTCCATGAACTCTACTGACTCAGCTACAGTTATTGTAAAGAAGCCAGCGTCTCCTTTTTCATAGGCTTCCTTCCAACACTGATACCCTTCTGAAAAATCGGGTATTTCGGTATACCTCACTAATTCTGTAACACATTTCCTCACAGTATCAGCCACAAAAGGCATATGGGAAATATCAGAGTGTGGTGCCTCAGGCTTTTCAATATTTCTGATTGATAGGCCATCTACAGCTATGTGAACAACTTTACCTACACTTTCATACTCTTCTACTTTTAGGATCACTAGAGTTGAGTTTTGTTCATTAGGGCGAGTTGTGTATTTCCACTCTTGACCTTCACAGAATTCTTCCATTGAATGCGGACTCCTTTAAGACTGCTAACGCCTTAATAAACAGCGTAAAATTGTTGGCTACAATTGCGAGGAACGAGCGCTAGCCAACGGTTTAGCGTCCGTTTTAGTAACTTGTTAGTTGCTGCTTTCACCAAACTTATCAAGAGAATTTGAAAGTTTTGGCAATACATCAACTCGTTTTACAACGTTGTCCCGCAAGAAAAACAGCAGTTCTTTTGAGTTATCAACGTAATCGGCGAATCGCCCATCTTTAACTTCTAATTCTAAATTTGGGTACTTGTTTAATAATTCCTGTTCGGTTAACCCGACCGGGTAAAAACCATTTAGACTTACTTCCGATGAAGATACAAAAACCCCCTCCATTATGAAGTTAAAATCAGGATCAAAATCTAGCTTTAGACCTAGCGTTTTATACACCCATGTTTCTGGACGAACTCCATCTTTGCCACTTTCATTTTCAACAAAGTCAGGTTTTCCGAATAATTCTAGAGCGTCCTCTTTAGAGGCTCCAAATTTAATTACATCTAATCCTTCAAGTGGCTCGATATTCATAAGGCAACTAACAGCTTCTTATACGGAAAACAGTGCGATATTTGTTCGCAGCATTCTCATGTTAAACAGTGAATCTAATTCAAAATATCAATTTTTACAATAAATTAGCTTAGGGCCTTAAAATTAATGGTGTGAAAGGCGTCAACGACCGTGACTTTCTTACTCTCCTATCGACCATGTAGCGAACACTAACTACGCTCCATCAACTTTAATGGTTCATTGTCATCAAGCGGCGATAACAAAACCCACCAACGATATAACAAAATAAATATAACAAAACAATTAGGCATATACTTTTAATTCTACCTATGGCAAGCTAGGATTTTAGTAATAATCAACCGAGGTCATTGCAATGAACCCAATCGTTTTAGAGCGCCACTTAGTATCGCGACTGAAATTTAAGTATTTACGTTTGCTAGTGACTGTTGGTGAACAGCGTAATATTTTTAAGGCGGCGCAAATTCATAACATGGCGCAGCCCGCAGCGACAAAAATCATTCGCGATATTGAGTCGGCACTAGAAATTGAATTATTTGATCGTTCCTCACGCGGTGTAACCCCGACTTTGTATGGCGATGTGTTGATTAAACACGCCAAGCTTATTTTGTCGCAGGTAAAACATGCCAGTGAAGAGCTTTCTTCGTTACAGGGTGGCCTGTCTGGCCGTGTGGCAGTTGGTAGTTTCCTAGCAGCCAGCGCGACCTTATTACCCAAAGCAATTGCCCGATTGAAAAAGGATCGCCCGCATGTTTCGGTTGTGATCCGCGAAGGGACCGTAGACCGACTAACCGACGCTTTAAAAATCGATGATCTTGATTTAATGGTCGGTCGTATTCCGGAAGTGCCAGAGGAAGACGGTTTGCGTAACGAAGAGCTATACCGCGAACCTGTCGTGTTGGTAACACGTTCTGGGCATCCGTTGCAGAAAAAAGCCAAATTAACGCTTAAGGATGTTGTTGGCGAAGAATGGATTTTACCATCACCAGAGACATTGCTACGTAAAGAGCTAGATGAAGCGTTCCATCGCGAAGGGCTTAATGTACCGATCAACTCGGTAGAATCGACGTCAATCTTAACCAACAGAACCTTATTAAAAGAATCTGACATGATCACTGCCATGCCGCTGCAAGTTGCAAGGTCGTATGAAGAGATAGGATTGCTAAAACGACTACCATTAACGCTAATGACCGAGCCGGGTGCTATTGGCATTACCTTGCGAGCACAGCGACAGCTACCACCAGCGGCGTTATATCTGTTAGAAGCATTGCGCACCGAGGCAAATATAATTACCGAAAAATACCAAGAACAGCAAGATTAAACCTGCACGCAGTTCAATGGTTTTAGCTATAACTAAAACCATTGAACAACCCTTCTTATCACTATAAGACAGTGATAACTAGCTATGTCATGGTTAGACTCTTTAACCGGAGAAAATCATGAAAACTATTACAGCACTTACGGTAGGATTACTCACATTTCAAGTGAGCGCCAATCAACCACTTACAGCCATCGACTGGCAACAAACTATTTCACAAGTAAAACACTTGCAAACCAACAAGTTAGTTGACGAGCAACCGCGCCGTTTAACTTATCAAAGCCATCTATTTGGTGCTGAATTTGAACAGGAGTTTTTGTTTAATGAGGACGGTGCGTTAGTCAATGTATTGTATTACCAATCGCTAAGCGCCGAAGGCAACAATTGCACTAGCCAATATACGCACTTTAAGACCTCCGCTGTTAAGCAGTTAGGAGAAACAAAGACTGAAACTTATGGCAAGGGCATTGATTGTAAGGCGGCTTCAATAGGCACCTATAAGCTATACAGCCA
>CAKZQF010000127.1 GCA_937139475.1 uncultured Gammaproteobacteria bacterium
GCGTTATCGATTTGATCGAATGCTTTTACGTCACCGCCGTAAGTTTCAGCAAGTACTTTAGTGATTGCAGCAGTTAGTGTTGTTTTACCGTGGTCAACGTGGCCGATAGTACCAACGTTAACGTGCGGCTTGGAGCGGTCAAATTTTTCTTTAGACATGATATAGCCTCATCCAGATGATAATACAGGTGGTAATCGAACCACATGCGGTTTAAGTTTTCGAATTATAATACCAATACGTCAAAATGACTAATATTAGAACACTTATATTCTAATTAGATCAATTTTGTCGTTATTTTTATGTTTTTTTCAAGAAGAATTAGCAAGAAAGAGTAAAGAAGAATGGTGCTGATACGCAGATTCGAACTGCGGACCTCACCCTTACCAAGGGTGCGCTCTACCAACTGAGCCATATCAGCAAGACACTGTATTATTTGGAGCGTGTAGTGGGAATCGAACCCACATCATCAGCTTGGAAGGCTGAGGTAATAGCCATTATACGATACACGCAAAATAACTTCACTTTAACTTATGGCTATTCCAATCTAGAAAAAAATGGTGGAGGGAGGTGGATTCGAACCACCGAAGGCGGAGCCGTCAGATTTACAGTCTGATCCCTTTGGCCACTCGGGAACCCCTCCAAATTTTTTTACTACATCGAAACAGATGGTGCCGACACCAAGAGTCGAACTCGGGACCTACTGATTACAAGTCAGTTGCTCTACCAACTGAGCTATGTCGGCGTTCCGTTTCAGTGGGGCGTATATTAAGGATTTGAATTAACCAATGCAATCCTTTTTTTTAAAATAATCACTTTTTTTATAAAAAAGGCGTTCGTTAGCTCACTTTCAACTCAATTAGATGAATTTACATACAAACAAAGCCCTTCTAAAACTAAATGCGGGCGAAAAATTCCTAGTTTTCTAATTTCTGGGGGCAAATGATTTGTTCCTCCCCCCGTTAAATAGACAACAGGCTGCACCCCATCAAACTGGCTTTTCGCTTTTTCGATAGCGTATAGGACTGTGCCGGCTAAGGCTGCGCGACAACCATTTTGCACACATTCTTTGGTTTGCGTACCAAAAGAAAGCTCTTCGCCATGGTGGCCACCGCTGCGAACAAGCGCAGTATGTTCAGTTAACGCAAGATTCATTAATCTAAAGCCCGGGTTAATCCAACCCCCTAAGTGATGCCCCTCACCATCGACAAGATCAACGGTCATGGCTGTACCGATATCAATGACCACCACGGGTGCAAGGGCGTCCTTATAAGCAGCAAGAAAAGCAAGCCAGCGGTCGGTGCCTAATTTTTTGGGCGCATCATAACTATTTGTTACACCAAACGCATGTGGAGGACTCGACACTTGCTGATAGCGCACCTTGAGTTTGCGAGAGAGGGCTTTAACATGATGGTAGTTTTGCTCACTCCCTACGTTGGCATAAACTATCTGGTCGACTGAGCCGATTTTTTCAAGGTTGGGCCGATGACAAAACTCTTTCACCATATAGCTGCCCAAATAGTGCATACCTGTGATATCCCCTTTAGCATCAAGATGCAACTGGGCGGCCTTTAGTTTACTGTTGCCAATTTCAATTAGTAGTTTAATCGAAGCACTCATATATTATCTCGTCCCGTTTGAGTGGTCACTTTTCGCAAAGATATCTCTCCGCCAAAGAAGGTTTGTTCATTGCCATCAACTGATAACACAATGCCACCTTGCTCATCGACACCGCGCGCAATACCTTCAATAACGCGTTGGCCAATTAACAACTGCACGGTATGCCCGACAAAACAATCAAATTTATTCCACCGTGAAACCATTCCTTTAAAACCATTAGCTTCAAACTCAACGAGTGTTTTTTGAAGTTTAGCTAAAATGGTAGCAGCGATAAGGTTTCGGTCTAGTTCGATCCCTGATTCTGAGAGATCAATATAAGGTTGGTCTATGGTCTCACTCACTTGCTTTGGCAATTTGATATTGAGACCAACACCAATAACGATATCACAGCTGTCAGCACCCTGACTTTCTAACTCAATCAAAATGCCAGCAAGCTTTTTACCCTGGCAATAAACATCGTTAGGCCACTTCAGACCCAACTCTGCGACACCTAACTCATTAAGTGCTTCAGTCAGCGCAATCCCAACAGCAAGACTCAATCCCATCGTTGCACTGATCCCTTGTTCAAAGCGCCAATGAGTTGAAAAGTACAAACTAGAGCCCAGTGGTGAAACCCATTGCCTACCTCTACGGCCCCTTCCTGCCGTTTGTGCTTCTGCAAATACGGTATAGCCTGACTTAACGTCACTAAGCTCCCCTTGCAGAATTTTTTGTTTGATGACCTCATTAGTTGAATCGACTACTGTGTTAACTTCAACGGTCAATGGTGCACTAAGCGGCATTAGGTTAGTAATCTTATTTGAATCAAGTGGTGGCGTCGCATTTTCAAGGCGGTAGCCTTTCCCTGTGACACTATAGATGGTCAAACCGAGCTCTTGTAATGCATTAATATGCTTGCCAATAGCGGCGCGGCTTATCCCCAGTAATTCACCAAGCTGTTGTCCTGAACGAAACTCGCCACAAGCCAGTTGTTCAAATATGCGCTGCGTTGTTTGATTAAACATAAGTTAATGCCTTATCTAAATGGCTGTAGCCGCCTGCATCAATAAAATTAACCTCTGGCTCCAGGGTTACACCAAATTGCTCAGCGACTTTTTCTCTTACTGACTGTGCAAGCATGACAACATCCTTCGATGTAGCGTCTTTTTTGTTAATTAGCACCAACGCTTGGTGTTGATGTACCGCTGCACCGCCAATACCGTAGCCTTTAAGCCCTAGTTGATCGATTAACCAGCCTGCAGCCAACTTTATCTTGCCTTGGTTGGGATATTGCGGCATGGCAGGATAACTAAACTTTAATGTGCGTGCTTGCTCCATTGAGACTAAAGGATTTTTAAAAAAGCTACCAACATTAGGTAGCACCCTCGGATCTGGCAACTTATTTTCTCGAATCGCTATCACCTGATTAGCAACTTGCAATGGCGTTGGCGCACTATTGAGGGATTGAGCCCAAGCTTTTAACTCGCCATAACCCAACTCCGGTTGCCACTTTTTAGCCAACTTGAGTTGAACACCAGTGATGAAAAATTGTCGCTTGGCCTTGAAATAGCTTTCACGATAGGAAAACTGGCATTGGCTAACGCTAAATACCTGTTTGCTGCCACTTTCCATATCATGCGCCTGGACCTGCTCACACACATCACAAAACTCCACGCCATAGGCACCAATATTCTGCACTGGAGCAGCCCCCACGGTACCAGGGATCAAAGCCAAATTCTCTAGCCCACCAATCCCCTGCTTTGCACAGCTCATGACCAGATCGTGCCAGTTTTCACCACCAGCGACTTGCAGGTAATAAAACTCATCATCTTGGGTTATTTCAATGCCTTTGAGCTGATTATGTAATATCAGGCCATCATAATCTTGAGTAAACAATAAATTGGAACCGCCACCAAGGATCAGCGTATTCCCCGAGGTGGGCAATAATGCATCAAGCTGCGCGATGCTCGTAATATCAATGAGTTCTTTAGCGTTAGCGGCTAATTTAAAGCTATTGAGGTGACGAAGAGAGTGGGTTGGCATGTCGCTATCTATATTTAAATAATCAAAGCGCAGTGTAAATTAATTTAATGCGATTGAACAGAATTGAGCGCTTAACCTAAAGTCGCAATTTAGGTTAAGCAAGCAGATTAAGCAATAGCTTTTAAGATATAAAACAAGTCAGACTGTACCGCAGCGGCTGTGACTTCACGCCCAGCACCTGGACCTCGAATAATCAGAGGGTTATCTTGGTACCATTGGCTTTTGATTAAAAAGACATTATCCGATGGGGTTAAAGAAGCAAATGGGTGGTCTTTGCTTAACGATTGCAGCCCAACTTCAGCAACCAATTGTTCACTTTCATCTACGTCTAGCGCTGCCACATAGCGAATGACCTCACCACGAGATTTGGCTTGCTGATAAAGTTCAGACATTATCGAGTCAAGTTCACTGGCACGTTCTAAAAACTCAGGCAAAGACAACTTCGTCAGTGAATCTGGTACCATCGAGCTCAGCTTTATATCAGACAAGCCCAACTCATGCCCTGCTTCGCGCGCCAGGATCAGTAATTTCCGTTGCTTATCCTTTCCAGATAAATCATCACGGGGATCCGGTTCGGTAATCCCTAATGAAAGCGCTCTTAGGAGCAATTGAGAAAATGGCTCGCTGTCATCATAGTGCTGGAACAACCAACTTAACGTACCCGAAAATACGCCACTGATTGAGGTTACCGTATCACCACTGTGACGTAAGTCATTGATAGCGTATTGCACAGGTAAACCTGCACCAACGCTTGCGTTGTAGCGCCAATAGCAATTGTTGCTGTGCATTACCTGTTTTATTTGTGAATAAAACTCAGGACTGCCAGAGCCAGCTAATTTGTTAGCGCTAACCAAGTGATACCCATTGCTTAAGATCATTGGATAAAGGTCGCTAACCCCTTGATCAGCCGAAATGTCCAGCATAATTAGCTCGTCAAGCGGATGATTATCAAAGGTATCTAACAGACTCTGGCTATTAAAGTCTCGGCTCTCTTCTTGATAACGCTGCGACCAATCACTTGGTGAAATACCTGAAAAATCTATTAATGCACTACTTGAGCGCACAACGGCGACTAAGGGTAAGTTTACATTAAGCAAGGTTTGCAGTTTTTGCTGTTCTTTAACGAACAAATCAATCCAGCATTGACCAATGTTTCCGGCACCAAGTAACACAACACCAATACGTTTGGCTGGTGTATAGATTTTCTGATGTAACAAATATGCCAAAATATTTACCCGCTTAGCCGGTACGATCACGCTAAGGCTCAAACCGTTGTCAGACAGTACCACAGGCAACGATGACTCTTTTGCCATCAACTGATTAAACAGTTTTCGATACCAAGAGGCCCCCGCATCAAGCAGTGAAAT
>CAKZQF010000128.1 GCA_937139475.1 uncultured Gammaproteobacteria bacterium
GCCCTGTTGTTGCGCGATAAGTGATAACTAAGGTAGGATAAGCGCCAATTAAATTATAATAAAATAGGTAAGTAAAATATGTCGACACTAAAGAAGACCGCACTGGTTATTGGTTTAACATTAGCGGCAACGACGGTAATGGCGCAGCCAGCCAAGTCTCAAAAGCACGCTAACAAAGCAACAGAGTGGCGCCAAGGTGTCTTTCAGTTACTAGCGAGCAATATGGGGCCATTAGGCGCCATGGCGAAAGGAAAAATCCCAGTTGATAAAGCGGTAGTTGAAAAAAATGCGATGCGTATCAACCAACTATCTTTAATGATTACTGATTACCTAGCAACAGACACGCGTAAGTTTAAAGTAAAAACTGAAGCCCTAGATAAAGTATGGACAGATCCAGCATTGCTTAACAAAAAAGCCAACGCACTGACATTAGCTTCTGCTAATCTTCAAAAAGTTGTAATCAGTGGTGACGACAAGGCAATTAAGCAAGCTATTGGCGGAATCGGTAAAACATGTGGCGGATGTCACGATGACTTTAAGAAAGACTAAAAACTAAAGAATAGTAAAAGCCTCGCTACGTGAATCCCCCCAGCTTTATCGGTTCACGTCAACATTAGTTAGAGGCTTTTACGATTTTACGCACTAATAAAACTCTTCCACCACCGGTGCATTAATCACCACCAGCCAATAAACAAAACCAGCACATAGCAAGCCAAGCACTATTGCAAGCAATAAGCGAGATCCTGCAATAGCATCCACTTCCTTCATATCGTTGCTATTTTTCTTTCCGGTAATCATCGGTTTAACTAAATTGTGTTTCTTTACGCGCTGGTAAAATATCACGGCGATAACATGCAATACGATTGCCACAGCGATAAAGTCAAAAGCATTATGATGTAAAGTATTCATCAAAGAGTCCACTTCACCACCCAAGGCGTTAAAATAGGGACCCGTAGTAAAGATTTCATCGTCAACAAATAAACCACTACTCACTTGCACCAACACGAGCAGCAACATGGTAAACACCATTAAGCTACCGAGCGGGTTGTGACCTACATGCTTCTCATCACTATTGGCAAGGTAGTGTCTAATTTTGCCGGGGGTTGGAAAAAAGCTAGCGAAGCGAGCATGTTTAGTGCCAATAAAGCCCCATAACACACGAAATAACAATAGCCCCATGGCGACGTAGCCTAACTGCATGTGCCAATCGATATAGTCACTACCCAGTTCATGCGTTACCCAGCAACCGATAATACTTGCAGCAAAACTCCAATGAAAAATACGCAGTGGTAAATCCCAGACTAGTACTTGTTTAGACATTCTAACCTTTTAAATTCGTTGATATTGCGCCGCTATCTTACTACACATTTTAGGTAAACCTAACGATTCATAATCCATTCACTCATCACAACATGCGTTTTTATCTTAATAAATTTGCGGTTAGCATCCAGCATCTCTCTAATCTCATGAATACGCTGCATTGAGTCAGCGCGAAGAAACACGATTAAATCGACATCCCCGGATATGCCATTGCAACTGATAACTTCTGGAATCTTTATAAAAATATCAGCTACATCACGACAACGTTCGTAACTATGCTTCACTTCAAAATAAACAGATACCTGCTCTTTAGTCGATTCGCTAACAACCACTTGGTAGCCGCGAATAGCACCGCTTTGCTCTAAACGTTTAATACGCTCGGAAACCGCAGGCCGCGAGAGATTCACCTGCTGTGCGATCTTAGAAACAGACTGTCGGGCATTAATGCGTAGCGCTTCTATTATCTTCTTGTCAAAGTTATCCATGTCACCCTCATCATCATACAGTGCATAGCATACAGCGTTTATGACAGTTTGTTACCCCCTCCGACGTTTTGCAGGTCAAAGACGACTATTTGTTTACGCTTATTACTTTATACTGCCAAAATAAAGCAAGAGGGAGTCACCAATGAACCAACTAAACAAACAAATCACTCGCGGTCAGGGCATCGGGCTACTAGCAACTACCCTCTTGGGCACCGGGGTTTTTATCTTGCCACAGCTTACTGTTGATATTGCAGGGCATGATGCCTTATATAGTTGGGCAGGGTTAACGATAGCGATACTCCCTATCGTCTGGGTATTCGCTAAGTTAGCCAGTCTTTATTCGCATGCCGCCGGTCCTGCCTATTTTGTTGAAAAAGCCATGGGACCAGTTGCTGGTCGAGTTATTGGTTTACTGTTTGTATTTGCGGTACCAATCGGTGCTTCTGCCGCAATGATGATGGTCATGGAATTCATGCAGTTAATGTTCGAGTTCAGCCGCGAGAGCTCTTTTTATACTCAGTTGCTGTTATTGTTTTCAATATGGCTGCTCAATATTCGCGGAATAAAGCTCTCTGCAACGATTCAATTGGCCCTCACACTGGCGATTACTGCCGTCGTAGTTGCGATGATTGGTGCATTTTCTCTAAGCACACCAATAGCACTTGCCGATTCAGATACCGGCGTTAATGGCTCATTGGTATTATTAGCTGCTGGCGTTGCTTTTTGGAGCTTTTTGGGCATTGAGGCTGTTAGCCATTTCTCTGCTGAGTTTAAAAACCCACGACAAGACTTTGTCCCGGCGATGCTCATTGGTACGGTGCTAGTCGGCTTACTCTATATTGCTTGTGTATGGCTGGTACTGGCACAACCTCATTTAAAATCATCTGCGATGGTTACTGCCTTTGACCAAATTTTTACTAGTGGTGGACGCTGGATAATAGGGGTACTTGGCGTTACTGCGGGGCTGGCAACAATCAACGTCTACGTGGGCGGGGTTGCGCGTTTATGCTGGAGCCTGGGCAAAGAAGCTGTTTTACCTAAATATTTAACACAGTTAAACCATCATCAAGTACCTCAAAATGCTGCTAACACAATCACGATAGCCATGGCGCTAGTTATTACGTTGCAGCATCTTATGGAGTTGCCATTCGAGCTATTCCTAAGCTGGACTAACGGTGTTTTTGTAATCATTTACGCCGCAAGTATGTTAGCCGCTTGTAAGTTACTCGCTAAAAAATACCTCGCGGCGAGCCTGTGTGGGCTATTAACTTGCGCTGCGATAGGCGTTAGCTTGGGCGAGAATATGCTCTACGCCATTGTTGCTAGCCTAATCATTTACCCGTTATTGGCTTTACAACAAAAGCGTGGCCGCTTTAAACACACTACGGTTTAAGCTTTAGCAATAAGATCCGCGCTTCAAAGTAATCAGGAAATGTGCGGTAGGTTTTTATATAATCGCTCCAGTTATAAAAATAACCACCGAGATAGTCGAGCTGATATTGGTTGTTTTCAAATGCGCCACCAGTATCGGCAAGTACGGTTAAACGGCTCTCGCCGTTATGGGTCAACATAATAAGCTTGCCTAAGCCCAAATGCGCTAGGTCACCAGCAACCGTAGCATGCGGGTAAATAGGTATTTTGTAATTGGCATCTTTACCATAGCCAAGCACGCTATCCGTTTGTTTAAAATACCAATAGCGTTGCTGCTGACGTTTTTTAAGATCACGTTTATAGCCGATTCCGTTATTGCGATGAACATTATAAAACCTCGCTTTATCAGTCCCTTCGATCATCACAGTCCCTTGCATTAGGGTATCTTCTAAATCGTCACGTGACAGCCAGACCAGTGGGCTCGCCAATGCTTTTTTATCTAAAATACCACTAAGCACTTGATGCTTAGTGTAGCGATACCGGGTAATCGTGGCTTTCTTAGCGTCCGCTTGCTCAAGGGTAAGCAAACTTTCATCGTGTGGAATAGCATAAAGGGCGTGAGGCGTTTCAGTGGTATAAACCGGGCTCCCCTTAGCTTTTTTAATATAGTATTTAGTGAGCAATAACTTATCATCAGGAATACGCTGCAATAGTGGCTTGTTATGTTCAAATCGTTTTGATTGTTGCTTATTGGGTCGCCAGCGGATCACTTCAAAGTTGGCACGAATAAAGTCAGGGTCAGATAGACGTGAGGATTGTTTCTTTTGAAGATCGTGCTTAACAGTGTCACAGATAAAAGTTAAGGTTTGTTGGACACGTTGCAAATCGAAACCAAAATCAG
Source organism: uncultured Gammaproteobacteria bacterium (assembly GCA_937139475.1). Taxonomy (GTDB): domain Bacteria; phylum Pseudomonadota; class Gammaproteobacteria; order Enterobacterales; family Psychrobiaceae; genus Psychrobium. The sequence continues at coordinate 4,078 of CAKZQF010000128.1, forward strand.
CGACAATTCCAGCATGATTTACTTTACTATCGTAGTTATAACCTTTATTGAGGTAGTCATTCGTACCGGCGGCGACCTTGCAAAGTTCACCATACGACTGCTTAGCCATCACACCAACATTTGGATTTTTTTCATGCTCAAAAATGGGCGTGGCTAGGGTAAAAAAACTGCATAATAATACGCTTGATCCGAAAAGTAATTTTAACATTGGTACTCCAAAAATTTCTCGATAGCCTCAAATGCCGGCTTTCTAATGCTGTCTGACTCAAATAAGATCTCGTGACGAGCGTCATCCATACGAATAAAGCTCAACAATTTGGAATTTAGGGCCTCGCCAAAGTCATCTTGTGATCGGTTATCAACAATGGAATCACTACCTGCTTGCAGCAATAATATAGGAATTGTGATTTCGCTAGCTTGCTCTTTGCACTCCTCACAGGCTTTTAAAGCTTGCAATAGCCACACATTCGTAGGGCTACCTAGTTGAATCATGGGATATTGTCGGTAGATCTCGCTAAACCCCTCATAGCGACTTAAATCATTAGTTAATTCATTGCCATGAAAAGGTTTTTCTTCATAGCCATTACCGCCAAGTACATAGCTCGGCTCCGCAGACAGGCATTGCTCTGTTAATACTATCCCTTTAGCCAATAACTTGATTATCGGTTTGGGCGCCGGTAACAACACCCCAAACATCGGGCTAGCCAAGATCACTCGGTCAATGCGATGGGCTTTCGTTTGCAGATACCGAGTGACTATCGCCCCACCCATCGAATGACCTAAGATGAATAAATTGCTATGTTTATTTGGCACTACCACATCATCAATAAATGTTGCCAAGTCTTCAATATAATGATTAAAGTCAATCACATGCCCTTTTTCATGGTTTGCTAATAAGCGCTGTGATAGCCCCTGCCCCCGGTGGTCAAGCATATAAACACTAAAGCCCTGATCAAAGAAGTGATTGGCGATATCCTGATATTTTAAATAACTTTCCGAGCGGCCATTAACCAATATGATTGCTGGGGAATCGATCCCTTGTTGCATCGAAGCATGCGCGATCGAGACATTATCAATGCCATTTAGTGAATTTTCCTGTAAATTAGTAGCCCATTGCTTCATTAAAGCGTCGCTCAAATCGATAAAATTACAGGTATAATGCCAGATTATGCACAATAGAGAAAACACCATCGTTTGCCCAGAAACGAGTATTCCGTATTTTCATTTAGCCCAAGGTAAAACCCCGTGTTTATTCGTCCATGCGAACGGTTACCCAAGTCACTGCTACGCGCCGATGCTTGAACAATTGAAAGGCTGTGATGTGCTGGCTCCCTTATCACGTGCTTGCTGGGATGACAGCGATCCTAACGAGCGTAACCAATGGCCTTTATTGGTCGATGACTTTATTGCCTTTGCTCGCGCAAGATTTGCTAAAACTCAAGAGCCATTTGTGGCTATTGGGCACTCAATGGGTTGTATGGTGGTACTTCGTGCCGCTCGCCGTGAACCACACCTATTCAAAAAACTAGTATTTATTGAACCGATATTCATGCCAAGTCACCTAGTTGAGCTTTCTCGCTTAACGCCTAGACGATGGCTACGAAAGTCAAAACTGGTGCAAAAAACATTATCCCGTCCAGACTCATGGGATAGTTTGCAGCAAGCCTATGACTTTCATCGCCCCAAACGCGCCTTTAATGCGCTCTCGGACGCCGCCTTGTGGCAATATATCGTTGGTGGCACAAAACCCGTTGGTGAAAAGTGGCAGCTAAAATACCCAAAGACTTGGGAAGCTTGGTTCTACCAACACTTACCGCGCGCTTGGCGCCTACTGCGTACCATAGATATTCCAACCTTAGGGATTCGTGCACAAAAATCTGAGTTTCTAAATGAAAAGGCCTGGGCAAAGTGGCAAAAAATAAAGCCTCATGAATCCTTTGTCGAATTTGAAAACCAGTATCACTTATTACCAATGGAAGCGCCGACTGAAGTGGCCCATGCAATTCTAGATTTTATTGAGTAACCTTTGACAAACGCTCTTAAACGCAGCAATGTCTCGATGGGTAATTGGGCGGTTTCGAACAAAGCGAATCCTATTGTATCGCATGGTGATATCAATAATTTCATCACTAAACTGGGGAAATTGTTCGATAATCAACTGCTGGAAGCAATTGGGGGTAAAATGCGCCTGTCGAGCTAGCCCTTTCTTTGCAAAAGCTTCGGTCACTTTAAGGTATTGCTGATCGATTTTTTGCTTTGGCGTCAAAGGCTTTAACCGAAAGCCACCAGCATAAAATAGCCATAAGCCGATGAGTGCAAAGCAGGTTAATGTAAAAACAATTAACTTTACTTGAGTTAGCTGGCCAAGAACCTTAGATAACAACTGACTTTGTAGCTCTTTATCGTAACCAAGCAACCAGCGGCTCCAATAATACTCAACATTAGCAAGCTTTATTCGTAGCGCATTTAACCAAGCTATCTGCTGGTATTTAGCCAAACTAATCATCGAATCAGATAGGAAATCCTGCCCCTCACCTAGCGACTGTGCTAGCCCCTGCTCTACGCGATCGGGAGATACACTTGCTGTGGGATCGACCCTCACCCACCCCTTGTCCGCTAACCACACTTCGCTCCATGCGTGCGCATCATATTGATAAACATTAAGGTAGCCTACTTCATCATTCCATTCGCCACCAAGATATCCAGCCACAATTCGACTGGGAATACCGGCATAACGCATGATTAGCGAAAATGCACTAGCATAGTGTGAACAAAACCCTTGTTTAGTCGAAAACATAAATTGATCAACACTATTGGCACCCAACGGAGGGGGCGTTAATGTGTAGCGGTAAGGGTTTTCATTAAAATAGCGCAGCACATAGTCAATCAAAGCTTGATCAGAATACTTTGCCCTTAAGCCATCAACCCAGGCTTTGATTTGTAAGTTCGCATTGCTTGGATATTGTAGATTAGTCTGCCTGTCTATTGTTGACAAAGGGAGCCGTGACATCAAATTAGGGTAGCTAACCACTTCATAGGCTTTGGGCGCAGCAAGTGCTTTGTCACTCAACAAATTGAAATCTAGCGTCTCAATAACACTTCCATCGCCGGAGGTGGGTAACGCCAAACCAAATAACCAGGACTGATTACTCTTTTTAGCCATCACTTGATATGCGATACCATCGCTAAGTTCATCAGGGTGAGACAAACGCCAGTCATGTTTAGGCGACAATCGTTTTTTCCATTCTTTGGCTGCATCACTTTGTTGCCAACGTCGGCCATCAAAATGCTCCATCACCAAGGCTCGCCAATATAACTGCTCCCGTGGCGGCACCCCCTCATTGAAAGTGACACTGAAAGCCAAACTATCATCCTGTCCTAGGCGTGCTATATCTCCTGGCGACATCGAATCAGCCAAGCCAGTGGTTGCAACTTTGGCAGATGGCATTTTCCACAATGGGCCAAGTTGAGGCATTACGACAAAGAGAACCACGGTCAAAGGGAGGCTTAAAGCGACAATCTTAGTGGTTAACTTAAACTGTGCAGTGAGCGCTAAACTTGGCGCACAAACTCCAACCAGCACCATAAAATTAAGTAGAACAAGCCCAAGAGCTAGTGATGCATTGTAAATATTACTGTCAAAAATAAACATGATACTTACTGATAGCAACCCCACTAAAGGGAGCACCAGTGCATCTCGCTCTTTATTTAACTCAAGAAACTTAAGTCCGTAGCCCAAAAGCAACAGGTTGACCATGGCAATCATCAGCCCCATTTGCTTTGCCGTTATTGCAAGTAAAATGATGACCAATACACTCAAGCCTAAGCGCCACTGATGTTTCATTAACGTTGCTTTGCCATACAGCATAGCAAAACGCCAACTAACACAGAGGCCACCAAATATAATGACCCACCATTGCGCTTGTTCAAATATAAGCGCTAATGACACGACATAGGTGGCGATCATTGCAATCACAGCTTGGCGATTTACTAGCCATGCCTTACTCATCAGCAGCTCGATAGTTTGCGAGTAAATTTAAGGCGGCTAATCGCTGTAGTTCACCCTGACCAACTTCCAGTTTATTATTTGGCAAGATTAATCCAAACGGTTGATTTTGTTTACTTAACTCTATAACTAAATAACATAAATGGCTCAGTTTGGTTTCCGCATCACCACCAGCGACCAGATCGAAATCTAACCACTGTGACTCAGTTACACCGTGAGAAAATTGCTTTGTTAGCATGCCTCGCCCTTGCGCTACCTGTTTCCAGGCCACACGTTTTAACGATTCCCCAAGTTGATACTCTTCCAAGCCATAGAAGTTATCGCCGCGTCCTAACACAACCTCCTCGGCTCCATCGTTGGCATCATCGAGTTGCGTTGCTAGCGCTTTAACCGTCAATGGTCTGGGAAAAACGGTTGCATCAATGCCCAGATCTAACAGCGACCAGGTCCGATATAGACCTAATGGAAAAACACTCGACACAGTAATACGCTTTAATCGATGAACGCCACGCGGTAGACTGGCAATACTAAGAGAAATATTGATTTCTTCATCAATTTGCGGCTCCAACGCTTGATGATTATTCAGTTTTAGCCTAATCGCATAGCGCGGCTTAGTGGTTTTCATTTGGCATGAAACACGCATTGGTTGTAATGCAAATAGCTCTTCGTGCCCTAATCGCTGCACAACTAAGCCAGCCAAATTCTGATATGAAAGTAACATCGAAGTGATAAAAATACTGCTTAGCAGCATACTAAATAAGATAATCAGGTTATTTTGATAATTGGTACCAAGTAGGAACAATAGCAAGCAGCAAATACCATAACAAACACCAAAGCCGGTCGGAAAAATAAAGATATTGTGCCGATTAAGGGTAATCTTTGAGCTGGCAGGAATACGCTTATTCAACCAGCTTAGGGTAAGTTGTTCGAACCAGGCCTTTGACACGCTGAACTACCCTAATGGATTAATACTATGAAGTAGATGTTCACTTAGCGAGTGACCACCACGCTGATCGCCTCCACGCAAACGGTGTTCAGTAACTGACGGTAAAACCATTTGAATATCATCGGGCAGCACATAGTCACGCCCTTCTATAAATGCCCATGCTTTTGCAGCAGATAAAATTGCTTTACTGGCCCTTGGGGATAGTGCATGTGGATAATGTCGATTAATTCGTGTCTCATTAACTAATGCCAATAAGTAGTCTATTACTGCATCGTTTGCTGACACCCGCTTTACTTGTGCCTGCAGCGACTGTAGCTCTTTAATATCAATGACCTGCTTAACGTCATCAAGTGAAGCCTGTGGGTTATTCAACATTTGCTTTTCAGCTTCGACACTCGGAAAACCAAGACAAACGCGCATCATAAAGCGATCAAGCTGTGAGTCTGGAAGCTCAAAGGTCCCTGAATGATCTAAAGGGTTCTGGGTAGCAATCACAAAAAATGGGGCCGGTAATGAGTAGGTTTCCCCATCGACACTAACCTGCTGTTCTGCCATTGCTTCGAGTAACGCACTTTGCGTTTTAGGGCTAGCACGATTGATTTCATCAGCCAATAATAACTGACTAAATACAGGTCCCTTATGGAAGGTAAACTCATGTTTACTTTGGTCAAATATAGAAACCCCAATCAAATCTGCTGGCAACATATCACTGGTAAATTGAACCCGCTGATAGGATAAACCTAAACTCACCGCTAATGTGTGCGCCAACGTTGTCTTTCCTACCCCAGGTACATCCTCAATTAACAAATGACCATTGCCTAAAATGCAGCACAAAGACTGTTTTATTTGATGGCCCTTACCTAATAGGTGCAAACCAATTTGGCCAATAATACTGTCAATTTGTGAATTCATTTAGGCGTCTCAATGATGAATATTAAATTTAGTTTATCCTAAAAAGATCCGTAAATGGCAGGTATAATAGACAAAATTTTTAAATAGGCTTTCTCATGCTAAGTTATCGTCACAGTTTTCATGCTGGCAATTTTGCCGATGTCCTAAAACACACCGTTCAATCATTAATCATTGAAGCGCTTAAGCAAAAGCCAAAGCCGTTTGTGTATTTCGATACCCATTCTGCTGCTGGCCGCTATGATCTCGGCGATGCTAAAAGTGAAAAAACAGGCGAATACAAAGATGGTATTGGCAGATTATGGGGTCGAGATGACATCCCAGCGCTTATGCAGCCCTATATTGATTCAGTAGAAGCGATCAACCCTAATGGCGATTTACACTATTATCCGGGTTCACCATTAGTTGCTAAATACCTTATGGGTAACGCTAATCGCCTAGAACTCACCGAACTTCATCCAACCGATCTTCAATTACTACAGCAAGAGTTTGCAGGAGATAGAAAAGTACGAATTCAAAAGCTTGATGGATATAAAGGACTTAAAGCGGGCCTACCACCAGCACAACGTCGTGCCTTGGTGCTGATCGACCCACCTTACGAACTAAAGAGCGAACACAGTGATGCTATCGCTGGTATTAAAGAGTCACACAGACGCTTTGCCACTGGAATTTATAGCTTGTGGTATCCGATGGTATCGCGTGCTCAAGTAGAACGCTTTTGTGAAAAATTTAGCAATCAAGGCATCCGTAACATATTACGGATTGAGCTATGTGTTAAGGAAGACAGTGAAGGGTATGGCATGACTGGTTCTGGCATGATTGTGGTCAATCCACCATGGAAGCTGGTCCAACAAATGGAGCAATTATTACCTTGGCTTACAAAACTGCTGGCTCAAGACAGTAAAGCAAAATTCACCCTAGAGTGGCTAGTGGAAGAATAAAGTCCATCGCAGTTGAAAACCATAGATTACAAGTGTAATCCATGGTTTTCAACTTTACTTGAGGCTACCAATGCCCAAATTATTTGTTGCCATCTGCTTATTTCTTACTGGCTGTTCCAGCCAAGTACACTTAATTACCCAAGGCTACGATAACGAGCAAACCGCTGAAATATCTGCAAAAATAAGCAAAGCTGGCTTTACTGTTGTTCAGTCCAGTATTGGCATTCCATCACATTATCCAAATAGCGTGATCGCACTAAATCCTGCACATTCAGTTGAGCAGGACATTCCAAACTTACAACAGTTAGTTCATGAGCTAGGTTTTAACAGCGCTGAGGTATTACGCTTTGGCAGTGATAAACACTTTTACAATAACGGCCACATCGGGTTGTATTTACGTCACCCAAGTATCAACCCAAATAGTCTAATGCCGCCATATATCGAATCTATTCAGTGTCCTACTGGTTACGCTACCTTGGGCTTTGGCGGTAACCAAAAAATGCACTTGGAAACAGGAAAGAATGTTAACGGAGAATTAGAATTATCCACTGTACATGGTCATTGGGCGTTTAATGGTAATCTGCTAACTCTTTCACTGCCGCAACTGAACAAGGCTAGGTTCATACAAACTGAGGTAAATAGAGAAACACACCTTGGTGCGCGCCCTGCACTGTTATACACGCCACAACAAGCCAACCATTCAATTGCAGCACTAAATTGTTCTTTTGAAGTGATTTTGATGAATTAGTAACCCCATTGAGAGGGTTTAACGTAACCCTTTCATGGAATGATAGGTAACTTTATCAGCAACAAATTTAACATCAATAAAGCGTTGCTCAGTGCCCCACTTACATTGCTTTAATCCAATAGCTTCTTGGCATTCAGTTGGCGCACCAAGGAGTGTTTCTACCTCGCTATAATCCATTCCTGATTCAAGTGCTTGATAGTTTTCTTTGTTGATTTTACTACAGCCAACCAGTGTCAGTAGTGCGATAGCAAGCGTAACTAATTTAATTTTCATCTCATTGACCTAAAATAAATCCGTGACTAGCTGCCACAGCCCAGCCAACCGTAACTAGGCTAACTGCAAGTAAAACATAATGTAATATAGTTATTTTCCTGAAAGTACCTTCCGGATCTTGTTCGGCCTTTCTCTTAATGACCCGATGCAATACCAGCGGTTCTAGTAGAAATAACATAACGGTAAAGATAGCCCAGGTAAAAATCATTAAGTGCAACCAACCACTGCCGGGCATCGATAAGCGTTGCCAGCCACCACCGATCATCAACATATAGAAACCTGAAGCTCCTGCAAGTAATGTTGTCACACGTGCCTGCCATGCAAAGCGACTTTCAATATTTTCAAAGAAAGTTACCCGCTCCTGTGGACTAATCATGCGCTTTATCGCTGGTAACAGCACCAAGGTTACCATTGCAACGCCGCCAATCCATAGAACAACGCTAAGCACGTGGACAACCCGAGCTACAATATAAGAGTCCATCTTAAGTTACCCTTAACACCAATAACATCAAAATGTTAAACCCATTCCCGCACGGGTAAAAAGTCTGTGTATAGACGGGACTCTTCGCTATCAGCTGTTGGCTCATAGCAATATTGCCAGCGCACCAATGGAGGCATTGACATTAAAATAGACTCCGTGCGGCCGCCGCTTTGCAGCCCAAAGTGAGTACCACGGTCATAAACCAAATTGAATTCAACATAGCGTCCACGCCGATACAGTTGGAATTGGCGCTGTGTATCGCCAAACTCAGTATCCTTTCGTGCTTTAACTATCGGTAGGTAGGCATCAATAAAACCATTACCAACAGCCTGCATAAAGTCAAAACTTTGCTCAAACCCATCTTCGTTTAAATCATCAAAGAATAAGCCACCAATACCACGCGCTTCATTGCGGTGCTTTAAGTGGAAATACTCATCACACCATGCTTTATACTGAGGGTATTTATCTTGGCCAAATGGCTGACATAGATCTTTAGCAGTTTGATGCCAGTGGATACAATCTGCTTCATTACCGTAGTAAGGCGTCAGGTCAAAGCCACCACCAAACCACCAAATTGGCTCTTTACCTTCAGCATAGGCGATAAAAAACCTAACATTGGCGTGAGATGTTGGTACATAAGGATTTTGCGGATGAATAACCAAGGAAACCCCCATGGCTTCGTAGCGGCGCCCAGTCAACTCTGGGCGGGCAGCTGTCGCCGATGGCGGCAATTTATCCCCCATCACATGAGAGAAATTTACACCCGCCTGCTCAAACACCTGACCATTGGTCAGCACACGGCTTTCACCGCCACCACCTTCCTCGCGTGTCCATTGATCTTTTTCAAACCGAATACTCGGTTCTTGGCTTTCCAATCCCTTACAGATATTGTCTTGTAGGGCTAATAAATAGGTTTTAACTGCCTCGGCAGATACTGTTGTAGTCATGTGCTGACACCCTGTTTAAATTATTATGTCTAGTATCACAAATCTATTGTTAAATGTCTGTGAATTTATCCTAAGCGGTTTGCGCGAATAATACTTTATCGAAATTGCTGGCCAGTAACGGCATCGATAATGGTGGATGGCTTATCAAAGCCTAAGGTTTTCCCTTTAACCACATAATCAATTTTAGCCAATAATTGTGGGTCCAGAGATTGCCAGTCTAGAGCGGGTTCAAGTCCCGATAAATTAGCACTCGTAGAGACAATAGGTCTGCCCACTGCCTGGCACAGCGCAACGACATCTGGTTGACTCGTCAGGCGAACCGCAATGCTATCAAACTTTCCTGATAGTAATGGTGAGATATTCTTATTACGCTTTAGTACTTGCGTTATACCGTCTGGCCAACGCGCGAGTATTTGCTGTTTGAGCGATGAGGATAAAGTGCTTTGATCTATATACGGCAGTAACTGACCAAAATCACTGGCGAGTAATATCAGCCCTTTATCAGGGGAGCGCTGTTTGATTGCCAGTAATCGCTTTACGGCATCATCATTATCAGGGTCACAGCCCAAACCAAATACGGCTTCAGTTGGGTAGGCAATCACTCCGCCATTAAGAAAAGCCTCGATAGCGTCTTGGTTATTCACTTCAATTACTCTATTTAAATTAACACGATAGAATTTTATCAATTTATGACCAATGCCACTAGGCTAGTTTCCCTAATTATTCGCCTCATCTTTGATTCCGTATTAGCAAAAAGACGGGTATAATCAGCGCAAATTCCCCCATAGTGTGACGGGGAACACATAAATAACCACTTACAAAGGCGTAAAACACATGACAGTCGGTATTATCATGGGCTCAAAATCAGATTGGCCAACCATGCAACATGCAGCACAGATGCTTGATTTACTTAATGTTCCTTATGAAACAAAAGTTGTATCTGCCCACCGTACGCCTCACTTATTAGCAGACTATGCTGAATCAGCCAAAGACCGCGGAATCAAAGTGATCATTGCAGGCGCAGGCGGTGCAGCTCATCTACCAGGTATGGCAGCTGCCTACACGAGCTTACCTGTATTAGGTGTTCCGGTGCAATCAAGAGTATTAAGTGGTAAAGATTCTTTATTATCAATCGTGCAAATGCCTAAAGGAATTGCTGTAGGTACCTTAGCCATTGGCGAAGCTGGCGCTGCCAACGCAGGTTTATTAGCAGCACAAATCATTGGTACGCATGATCAAGCAATCATGGCCAATGTTGAAGCTTTCCGTAAAGCACAAACCGACAACATTCTAAATAACCCAAACCCAGCGGAATAGGTACAAGTAATGAATGTATTGGTGTTGGGTGCAGGCCAGTTAGCCCGAATGATGGCATTAGCCGTTAAGCCATTAAATATTGAAATACGCGCTTACGATGTTGGTTCAAAGCAGGTGCTCAATCCGCTTGCACCAGAGCAGGTGTTTGGCAATTTAACTGACGGTATTCAATATGCCGATGCTATCACCGCAGAGTTCGAGCATGTTGCTCATGATGTTTTGGCGCTTTGCGAGGCGTCAGGTAAGCTCAAGCCTACGAGCCAGGCAATTAAAATCGGTGGCGATCGCCGCCTTGAAAAACAGCTGTTAGAGCAATGCCAAGCCGATAATGCCAAGCATGTGATTGTTAAAGATAAAGAAAGCTTTGACGAGGCATTAAATCAACTCTCGCTGCCAATAATCTTTAAAAGTGCACTAGAGGGATATGACGGTAAAGGGCAATGGCGTCTTAAGTTTGAAAGTCAAACATCGCAAACTTGGCTTGAACTCAATGAATTTCTAAAGAGTAATGCCAAGCAAGGTATTGTTGCAGAGCAGATGGTGCCTTTTCAACGCGAAGTATCATTAGTAGGGATGCGCGGTCACAATGGTGAAATTAAAGTTTATCCATTGACAGAAAATCACCATACCGATGGTGTGTTGTCTGTTTCGCTCGCACTTGATAACGAACAAAAAATACAGCAACAAGCCACTGAGGTTTTCACGCGACTGACTAATAAGATTGATTACGTCGGCACCTTAGCAATTGAGTTTTTCCAAGTTGGTGACAAGTTGTTGGTTAATGAAATCGCCCCGCGTGTTCATAACTCAGGTCACTGGACTCAGCAAGGCGCCGATACTTGCCAGTTCGCTAATCATATTAGAGCGGTTTGCGGTTTGCCGCTAGGTAATACAGAGCTAATAAGACCAACTGCAATGATTAATATTTTAGGTGAAGATACGATTCCAAACCAAATGTTAAGCATGCCAGGCGTCGCTGTGCACTGGTACGGTAAATCTAAGCGTCCAGGTCGCAAGATGGGACATATAAATGTTTCTGGGGACTCGCAAGAACAACTCAACCAGCGCTTAAGCACAATAGCCGATATTTTACCTGATGCGGCATTTGCAGATATCAATGCTTATATTAAAGGTAAATGCTAATACCGATATAACTCTTGAGCGGGAATAGTATTTTGCTATTCCTGCTTTTGATTACACTTCTTGTCTGCGCAAACCAATTGCTCTACACCTCTTGATTTCTTTACAATCAACAAGGAAAAACCACATTTATCACAATGGCCTTTTACCGGTTGGTGGTTCACAACAAACTTGCATTTTGGGTATGCATCACAAGCATAAAAGTTCTTACCGTATTTAGAGACTCGATGTGCTAAGTTTCCGCTGTTACACTGTGGACAAGTAATTTGCTCATCTTCTTCGTGCTGATGTTCAATGTGGTGGCACGCAGGATAATTCGAACAGCCAATAAAGATACCATAGCGGCCTTTTTTTACGGCTAATTCATTGCCGCACTCAGGGCAGCTTGAACCTTCCATGATTTGCTCGTCCATCGCTTCCTGAACGACTAAGGGACGACTGTAATCACAAGCAGGATAATTACTACAACCAAGAAAAGCACCGTGTTTTGAGTTCTTTATTTGCAATTCACAGCCACATTTAGGGCACAACTCATACTCTTTTTCCAAAGCGTGCTCATGCTGTTCAAACAGTTCTGGTTGTTGCTTTTTCATCGGATATACCGCCGGTTAGTAGTCGCACTAATTATACCCATTGCCTACTGCAATGTGAAATTTACAGCCTTTACTTACAAGTATTTATCGCGACAAATTTACTTAAACAGCAAATCCCCGTAGGATATGCATCGACCATGCCTAAGTTACTTAAAGTAATAGTACTTTGAGGAACTTACTTAGATAAAAACAATCATAATTCAAACTAATAAATTGGAATTTATCATTATGAAAAAATTTGCTCTAGCACCAGTATCACTAGCCTTAGCGTTAGCATTAACTGGTTGTAATAGTTCTGAAAACAAGCAAGCTGAAGTGAAAGCTGAGGCGACTCAAGCTGAAAAAGTGGCCGTTGCCAACCCGTTCTTTGCACCGTGGGGAACACCTCATGAGACACCGGATTTCGCAAAAATTAAAAACGAGCATTATGTTCCAGCATTTGAGAAAGCAATTAGCGAACAAAAAGCTGAAATAGCTGCGATTATTGCAAATGCTGACGCACCAACATTTGGCAACACGATTGAAGCATTGGAGTTTTCAGGAAACCTATTAGATAACGTCGCTGGTGTTTTCTATAACCTTACCTCAGCAGAAACAAATGATGAGCTAAAAGCCATTGCTAAGAAGGTATCACCACTACTATCAGCTCATTCCGATGATATCTCGCTAAATGCCGATTTGTTTAAGCGTGTTGACGCTGTTTACCAACAAAAAGCATCGTTAAACCTAAATACTGCACAGGCTAAATTGTTAGAAGACACTTATGTTGGATTCGTACGTAGCGGCGCAAAATTAAACCAACAAGAAAAAGAGCAGATCCGCGA
>CAKZQF010000129.1 GCA_937139475.1 uncultured Gammaproteobacteria bacterium
CGCGCATGGAAGGAGTCGAACCTCCGACCGCCTGGTTCGTAGCCAGGTACTCTATCCAGCTGAGCTACATGCGCGCATCAATTTCCCATTAAATTTCTGATGAAAAATAATGGCGGAGAAGGAGGGATTCGAACCCTCGATGGGAGTTAAAGCCCATACTCCCTTAGCAGGGGAGCTCCTTCGGCCTCTCGGACACCTCTCCGTTGACGCTGCATATTATAGCGTTGCCGAAAAATGTCAACAGCCAATAGATTCAACTGCTTATAAAAGCATCCAATTACCGATAAATCGCTTACTGGCGATTAATTATCAGCTGGTGGTAAAGTATTATGCGGTCAAAATCGTCATTGATTGCTTGACGCGCTTTTAACTAATTGCGATTGCTTAACCGGTAAAGGATAGTTGCTGCTAAAGACGTTGCTGCGCCATTAACAGCACTTATACCAATCCGATTAAGTAGCTTCCCACTCAGTGGCAACAAACTTAGTCAGGTTGGTATTAAACATTTTCCTCTTGATTTTGTCTCTCTCGTGCTAAATCGGATGCTTTTTGCCATTGTTCTTCAAAGCCTAAATTTAACATTTCATGATAGACCAAATTGAACAGCGCAAATAATTGGTTTTCGATGTCATTGAGTCCTGCAAAGATGTCAGGACGGTCTGTGTCTAACATTGCAACATCAATAAGTTCCTGAAAGTGATTGCAAATAATCAGTGCTTGATGTGGACAGTTGAGGTTGAATTCATTGGCTAAGAACTCACTTAACAGGCTTTTGTCAAGTTTCTGGCTATAGTGAAGGGCAAGATTACGCAACACGGGGTTATTTTCAGGGAAATTAATCATAATACATCTACTACTGTTAGGCTGTTTAGGCATCTTTAAACAAGGCAGCTAAGGGTTTCCCTACGCCCTAGCTGCATTTCGTTGATTACCACATTAGGTCATCGGGGATTTGGAATTCGGCGTATGGATCGTCCTCGTCTGCTTCTACTGGCTCATTATCATTCATCAATAGAATATAGCTCTCGTCGACTTTTGCTATCTTTTCCGCTGCCACGCTTGGCATCAAATAAACGACATCCTCTAAGGCACATATGCTCAGACGGCCTTTAACTAATGCATTGTGATTGATTTCGTTTAGCAGTAATTTCTTTACCTTGTTTTGGTAAACATAATTGTATTCTAGCTCGCCCTCATACTCTTTAATATGAAGCTGCTCGATCATTTGTTTTACTTTGCCCAATTCAGACTTTTTATCCAGTTCGGCTTTTATTGCCTGGTTCTTTGCCAAATCTTGTTGAGCACGCTGTTCTTTCTCTGCATTGATTTTATCTTGCAGCGATGTATCAGCTTGCGCTTGATTCTTACGAATTGCTTTGTTCTTTTTACGCTTTTCGCTACGTGCTTGCTTGGCTGACTGCTTGTTTGCTAATCCAGCTTTAAGGAGTTGATCTTGTAATGAGGCCATTAGCGTCTTATTTGGTAATTCTAGATGGGTTTAATGATACCAAGGGGAGGTCGATTGTCTAGAAAAAATCTAACGATAAAGCTGATGTTTGGCGATATATTCATTGACGCTATCAGGGACCAAAAATTGGCAGCTCTGTTCATTTCTACATAGCGCTCGAATGTCGCTAGATGAGATTGACAATGGGTAGGCCTGATGGAGAAATATATTGCCAGCCATCTGTTGGTGTAATTGGCGGTAGTCAGTGGTTTGGTGTTGTGCCAATAGTGCGGCGCTGTCCCCGTCACTGGGAACTTCCCAGCCTGGACGGGCCGAGACCACCAGATGGCAAAGTTTAAGAATATCTTGCCAGCGATGCCAATGAGTAAAAGAACGTAATGAATCCATGCCCATTAGAAAGCACAATGGACTATTAGGGTAGTGTGCCCGTAGTTTTTCCAATGTGTCTACGGTGAAACATGCATTATTGGTTTTAAGCTCTTGCTCATCGATAGCAAGTTGCGGACAGTTCGCTGTGGCAAGCTTTAGCATCGCTAATCGGTGATGGTCACTGGCATGGCTGACACTTTTATGTGGCGAGATATAGTTTGGTAATAAATGTACGCTACTTAATGACAGGGCGTCACAAATATCTAGTGCACTGCGCAGGTGGCCGTGATGGACGGGATCAAAACTACCACCTAAGATGCCGATGGGACTGTCTAGGCTCATAATTTGTTCTGCCCTGTGATGCCAAGTATTAATTGGCAAAAAAGATCCCAAGGGGTAGTAAATTCAACCTTTATCGCGATCTCTATTTTTGCCAAAAGTGAACTACAAGCGAGTAAATCATTAAGTGAAAGGCGTGAAAGTGCTTGTTCGAAGAGTGCTTGGCGAGATTGCCACACGCGCGCTTGCTGATAAATCTTAGCTAAAGGCTGACGATTTTGTGCCGCCACCTTTAATTTCAACAATAGCTCTAATTCGCGACTAAACGCCCAAAACAATAGCTGTGGCTCAAGTGCTTCGTGCTGCAAGCTGGCCAAAATACGAAGTGCTTTGGCGCTATGGCCACCAATAAAAGCATCTTGTAATTCAAACAGGTTATAGCGAGCCTGATTGGTGACGCGTTCTTTTAGTAATTCATTGGTTATACGTTGTGTGCCTAATGCTAATGATAATTTTTCTAGCTCTTGATCTGCTGCTAGCAAATTGCCTTCAAACATCAAACAAAATTTTGCCAGGGCATCTGCGTCAAAACTAAGTTGCCTTGCATTGGCGCTCTGGTTAACCCATTGATTAAAATGTCTTCCTTGGGGTTGGTTGACATTGACTAGTAAGCCAGTTTGCTCAAGTCGCTTAAACCACTTTGCTTTTTGTACTTCACTTGGCGCTTTAGGACCATGTATCAGCAATATGGTATCGCTAGATTGATTATCTAGAAATTGTGCAAATGCTTTGCTGCCTTCCTGACCAGGCTTAAGGCTAGTTAGTTCTAGTTCAATCAGCTGACGCTGTGAAAACAATGACAGATTTTGACCACTGCTTGCCAAATCACCCCAACGAAAGCTTGGATCTTGAATCAATGAAATGCGTTCAGCAAAGCCTTGGTCAAAACACGCTTTACGAATGGCGTCAACCGACTGAATTTTCTGTAATGGCTCGTCACCAAGGACCAAGTATACAGGCTTTAGCTGTTTTAGATGGGGGGCTAATTGATTAACATAAATTTGCATTTTAGAGGCAAGCGTTATTGTATTTGGCTAAGTTGATAGACAATTTTTTGCGCGGCTTCATTACGAATTTCCCGTAACAATTGTGCACGCTCACGGCTTTTTGCTTGAGCCGACTGGGGATCGTCAAGGTAATCACGGCGAATAGTCAGCTCAAAGCGCTGTGCTTCGCTGCCTTTGACAACTAACTGATAACTCACGGTATAAATAAGCTCATATTCTGCTACTTGGCCCGTTGAAAACAACGATAGTGTGCCGCGTTCGAACTTATCTTTACCTAAACGTAATACTGGCGTATCAGGGTGATTGTCTAAACTCACTTGATAGCGCTCAAGTTGATGGGTTACCAGGCGTGATAATTCGCTGTGTTCATCAGGGCTTTGCAAATGAAGGCTAAGCAAAGATGGTGGCAACTGATAATCACCTTTTAAGCGAAAACCACAGCTACTAAGCACAAGGCTTAGTAGCGTGGCTGTTAAAACACTAATAAATGTTTTATTCATTGTGATCCTAAGATTAGTTCGCAACAATGTTAACCAGCTTACCAGGGATATAAATCACCTTGCGTACTGTCTTACCGTCGGTAAAGCGAAGCACATCTTCGTTGTTTTGTGCCAGTGCTTCAACTTCATCTTTTGGCATATCAGCAGCAACATTGATTTTTGCACGTAGCTTGCCGTTAACCTGAACAATAATCAGTTTAGATGACTCAACTAACGCTGACTCATCAACGCTTGGCCATGGCGCAAATGCGATGTTATCTTGATGGCCTAACTCTTTGTGCAGCTCATGACAAATATGCGGCACAATTGGTGATAGCATTTTAACGATAGCATCAATAGCTTCACCCATAATCGCGCGGTCTTGCTCACTGTTACCTTTTGCTTTGTATAAGCGGTTAACCAACTCCATAATCGCAGCAATGGCGGTATTAAAGGTTTGGCGACGGCCAATATCATCAGATACTTTAGCAATTGTCTTGTGAACTTCACGGCGCAGCGCTTGCTGGTCGTTGTTTAGCGATGACTTGTCTAGTGCTGGTGTAGCGCCTTGTTCGATATGATTAAAGGCTAAGCGCCATACACGTTTTAGGAAGCGGTTTGCCCCTTCAACGGCAGAGTCTACCCATTCAAGTGTTTGTTCTGCTGGTGCGGCAAACATAATAAATAAACGCACAGTATCGGCGCCATATTTATCAATCATTACTTGAGGGTCAATACCGTTATTCTTTGATTTTGACATCTTGCTCATGCCAGCATGCGTAACGCTATCGCCCGTTGATATTTGTGTTGCAGAAACGATGCGACCTTTGTCATCTGTTTCTGTTTTAACATCATCTAGCAATACCCAAACTTTAGTGCCTTCTTCGTCCAGCTTAAAGAATGCGTCAGAGAGTACCATGCCTTGTGTTAGCAGACGTTTAAAGGGTTCGTTGCTTTCAACTAAACCTTGGTCACGCAATAGTTTGTGGAAGAAACGTGCATACAATAAATGTAGGATAGCATGCTCAATACCACCAATGTACTGATCAACAGGCAACCAGTGGTTAGCTTGTGCGGGATCTAACATCGCATCTTTTGCTGGTGATGCATAACGTGCGTAATACCAGCTAGATTCCATAAAGGTGTCAAAGGTATCAGTTTCATGCAGTGCAGGCTGACCATTGTAAGTGGTTTTAGCCCACTCTTTGTCAGACTTAATTGGTGAATTAATCCCATCCATTACTACATCTTCTGGTAATACTACCGGAAGCTGCTCTTCTGGAACTGGCACTACGTCACCATTTTCAAGGTGAAGCATTGGAATTGGGCTACCCCAGTAACGTTGACGAGAAACGCCCCAGTCACGCAGACGGTAGTTGATCGTCTTCTTGCCTTTGCCTAATTTTTCTAGCTCGCCCGCGATAGCATCAACGGCTTCCTCGGATGTTAAACCATCAAACTGTGCTGAATTAAACAAAACACCTTTTTCAGTGTAAGCCTCTTGAGAAATATCGACTGTTTTCTCTTCGCTATCGGCTGCGTGAATAACAGCTTCAATGTCTAAACCATATTTAGTCGCAAACTCAAAATCGCGTTGATCATGTCCCGGTACAGCCATCACTGCGCCTGAGCCGTAGTCAGCTAGTACAAAGTTTGCGATCCATACTGGTACTTCACGCCCAGTTAATGGATGAATAGCATAGAAGCCTGTCGCCATGCCTTTCTTTTCCATGGTTGCCATGTCAGCTTCGGCAACTTTTGTCGCCTTACATTCTTCAACAAAGGCAGCAATGTCACTATTGGTTTTTGCAGCTTCTAAGGCAAGTGGATGTTGTGCAGCAACACCAACATAGGTAACACCCATTAGGGTATCTGGGCGAGTTGTGTATACCTCTAGCTTGTCTTGACGGTCTTTTAATTCAAAGCTTAAATCACAGCCTTCTGAACGACCGATCCAGTTGCGCTGCATGGTTTTCACTTTTTCTGGCCACTCGTCTAGCTCGTCTAGATCGTCAAGAAGCTCTTGAGCGTACTTAGTGATACGCACAAACCATTGAGGAATTTCTTTACGCTCAACCACAGTATCACAGCGCCAACATAGACCATCAACCACCTGCTCATTGGCTAGTACGGTTTGATCATTCGGACACCAGTTTACCGCTGAGGTCTTTTTATACACCATGTCTTTTTTGTACAGCTCAGTGAAAAACCATTGCTCCCAGCGATAGTAATCTGGCTTACAAGTGGCTAATTCACGATTCCAGTCATAACCGAAACCTAACGCTCGTAATTGATCATTCATGTAATCAATATTTTCATAGGTCCACTTCGCTGGCGCCGTTTTGTGGTTAATTGCTGCATTTTCTGCAGGTAGGCCAAATGCGTCCCAGCCCATCGGCTGCAGCACATTTTTACCCTGCATACGTTGATAACGAGAAACTACATCACCAATTGTATAGTTACGCACGTGGCCCATGTGGAGACGGCCACTTGGGTAGGGAAACATTGAAAGACAGTAGAACTTTTCCTGATCTTCTTTTTCTACGGCTTTAAAGGTGTCTGAGTCAACCCAAAACTTTTGTGCTTGAGTTTCTATTTCTGAGGGAGTGTACTGCTCTTGCATGCAATTAAACCTAGGTCTATCTTAAATAGAGTGTTAATAAATTAAGTCGTCATATACCTTACATCATTGTTAAGCAGTGAAAAAAACTGCTGTTTTTAACAGAATAGGTATATATTAAAAATATGATCCGCATAGGATACCGCAGCTGGGCATGAAGCAACAATAGTTTGTTGCAATAGTTAAAGATTTTTTAAATAAGGAGCGTTAATATGGCTAACAATCGAGCAATATTTAAGTCTGGATATCATAAACTCCTAGAATCGCTGCAACGTCGCTGGCAAGAACAAGGAGAGAGTGAAACGATTGAGCAGTTGGTAACACGGGGAATGCAAGCTTATCGTTTTAATAATGAAATAAGTGACGCTCAACTCACTGAGATTGAGATGCAGCTTAAGATAGATTTAACAATTTATATGCAGTCTATTGAAGAGTTAACAAATCCAGTCGGCGATCCGCAACAATTGGCGATTGAAGACACGCTATGGTCTTGGCTGGTTGCTGCTTCAGATAAGAATCAACTCGAATGGTCTGAACTACAAGACGATTTAGAACACAAGGGGTTATATAACAGTCACGATATTATTGGGCTTGGCCGGTTTATTTGTAGTAACTGTAAGCATCAGGTATCAATTTACCACCCACAGGAAATTGGTAGCTGTATTGAGTGCAATGGCACCGAATTTACTCGGGCACCATTGAAACTCTAGCGCTTATAACGTTTTAAAATGAAACCGAATGCGACTAACAGGGCACTTAGCCATAATATTGGCGCGTGGCCTAGTCGATAATAATAGGTTACACCTTGATAACTTGCTACCGTGGCGCGTAATACACCCTCTTCAAATTGATCAAGCTGATCAGTGATTTGTCCTTGTGGGTTAACGATAGCTGTAACACCTGTATTTGTAACGCGGATCACTGGTCTGCCTAATTCGATGGCGCGCATTTGCGCTATCTGCATATGCTGGTGGGGACCTATTGAGCGACCAAACCATGCGTCGTTCGATACGGTTAAAATCATATCAGTAATGGGCGTTAAGTTTTGGCGCACCAGCTGACTAAAAGCGATTTCATAGCATATTGCCGCTGTTAGTTGTATTCCTTTGGCAGATAAATTCGGTTGCACCGCGTCACCGCGCGTAAAAGAAGACATCGGCAAGTTAAATAATGGCGCTAGTGGCCTTAGCAACTGGGCAAATGGCACAAACTCACCAATGGGTAATAATTGATGCTTATAGTAACGGTTGCTGTGTTCGTCACTATAACGTGCTTCTTGATGTGCAGTGTTATCGTGTTGACCCAAGGTTATTAGCGCATTGTAATAATCTTGGCTGACTTCATTGTCTTCAACAGTAGCGCTTCGCGCAATAATACCTGTTACGATAGCTGAGTTGTGGCGAAGTGCTTCTTGGTCAATACCATGCAAGTAATCTTCGACCCAGGCTTCAACTGCTGGCATGGCAGCCTCCGGCCAAATAATTAAATCAGCGTCAAAATGCTCCCTTGTTAGCTTCATATAGCGGCTTATTGTTGGCCACATCGCTTCTTGCTGCCATTTGGCACTTTGTTCGATGTTACCTTGAATAAGCGCCAATTCGGTTGTTTTTCCGTTGGGCTTAACCGACGTTATTGTGCTTAGCCAAGTACTAAGTGCTAACCCTATAATCAATAAGACGGCACTTGCTTTGCTGCCTTTAATAAGATTAATACAAAGAACAGCTAATAGAACAATGACGAAGCTAAGTCCAAGTACACCGATGATTGAGGCAAGTTGACTAAACACGCCCAATGTTTGGCTATAGCCGATCAACAGCCAGGGAAAACCAGTTAGCATTTCGCCGCGTAAATACTCACACAAGGTCCATAAGGCCGCAAAGACTAGTGCGTTGAATACCGCGCTATGATGCTTTAATTTTGCAAAGACATAAGCCACGGCGGCAGGAAAGAGGGCGAGGTAGAGCGATAATAATACCATCAAGCCCAGTGTCACGATAAGCGGTAAGCCACCGAAGGTATCAAGTGAGACATGGACCCAACGTAATCCCGTGATAAATAATCCAAAACCATATGCTAACCCCAGATAGACATGCGCTTTAGTGGTCAGTGGCTTAACGAAAGTAAGTTGAGCGTACAGAATCGCAATACTTAGTGGCGCAATGATTTGAATATCATAAGGCGCAAAACTTAAGTGGCACAGTGCACCCGAGATAAAAGCAATAACGAGATGAAGTACCAACCAGTGCTTGGATAGGGCACTGGTTGTGTCTGTTTGAGGCATTGGTGTTGGAGTCCTTGTTGTGGCCAACAATTTAGCTTTGTGTTTGCACGGCAGGAACTTTAACTTGCAGCTGAATGAGGCGGCGTGAATCAGCGTTGCTGACTTTAAACTGATAACCATCAACGTTTATTTCTTCACCACGGCCAGGGAGATGCCCGAATGCCTTGGTCACCAATCCGCCAATGGTGTCAACTTCAGATTTGTCATAGTTGGTTTGGAAGTATTGGTTAAAGTCATCTAACGTGGTTAGCGCTTGAATAGAGTAGAGTTGTTTGCCTACTTTTCTAATATCTTCCGGTACTTCTTCGTTAATGGCGAACTCGTCTTCTATTTCACCAACAATTTCTTCCAGGATATCTTCGATAGTCACTAGGCCCGAGACGCCTCCGTACTCATCGACAACCACCGCCATATGATAGCGCTTAGCGCGAAACTCACGTAGCAGCACATCTACTTTTTTGGTTTCAGGTACAATAACACAAGGGCGAATAACCTGACTGATGGAAGATTGGCCCGCATCACCATTTAACGTTAAAGGGATAATGTCCTTGGCCAATAACATTCCTTCGACATTGTCTTTATCTTCACTAATGACAGGGAATCTTGAATGGGATGACTCGGTAATGATAGTAACGGCCTGCTCGATACTTTGGTCTTTTTCTAACACAACCATTTGCGAGCGCGGGATCATAATATCGCGTACACGTTTTCTCGAAACGTTTAATACGCCATGAAACATGTCCTTGGTGTATTGATCGATAAGTTCTCGATCACCGGCAACCTGAATAAACTCAACTAACTCTTCTTGGTTTTGCGGTTCTGCCTGGAACATTTGTCCTAAACGTTCTAACCAACTTTTGTTAGTTGACTGACTACTTGGAGGTTTGTCTTCACTCATTGCTGTTTAAAATTCCTTCGATTTTGAAATTATACTAGATCGTCACGGTAGGGATCGTCAATGCCTAAAGTGGCTAAAATTTGTTTTTCTAACGATTCCATGACCAGAGCCTCTTCATTAATGATATGGTCGTAGCCAAGTAAGTGCAAGGTGCCGTGCACAACCATATGTGCCCAATGATCGTTTAATGCTTTATGTTGCTCTGTCGCTTCAAGTTCAATGACTTCCTTACAAATAACTAAGTCACCTAACAGTGGTAGCTCAACCATTGGCGGCGCATCAAATTCAAAAGATAACACATTGGTTGGCTTATCTTTTCCTCGATACTCGCTATTTAATTGCTGACTTTCTTCACGACTAACTAGGCGAATAGTCACTTCTGACTCTGGTTTTCGGCTATCTAAAACAGCGCTTAACCACTGTTCAAACTGATGTTGAGTCGGTAGGTTTTCTTCATCGCAGGCGATTTGTAAATCAAGGTCTATCATTGCTTTGCTCATTTAGTGCGTCTAACGCTTGCTGCTGTGCTTTCTTTTCAGCCTTTAAGCGCTCTTGGCTATCATCATATCGCTGATATGCATCGACCACTTTAGAGACCACTTGATGGCGTACAATGTCACCGGATTGGAAAAAATTAAAACTGATTGAATCTAGTTCACTTAGCACTTCAATGGCTTGACGCAAACCACTGGTTACATGTCGCGGTAAATCCACTTGTGTGATATCACCAGTGATAATTGCTTTTGAATTAAAGCCTATTCTGGTAAGGAACATTTTCATTTGCTCTGCGGTAGTATTTTGTGACTCATCCAAAATAATGAACGCATCATTTAAAGTACGCCCACGCATATAAGCAAGCGGTGCCACCTCAATCACATTTTTTTCAATCAGTCGCTCAACTTTTTCAAAACCAAGCATTTCAAAGAGTGCGTCATATAGCGGTCGTAGATAGGGATCGACCTTTTGACTTAGATCCCCAGGCAAGAAACCAAGTTTTTCACCAGCCTCTACCGCGGGACGGGTTAACAATATGCGACGGACTTCTTGGCGTTCAAGTGCATCAATTGCACAAGCAACTGCTAAGTAGGTTTTACCCGTACCAGCGGGACCAACACCGAATGTGATATCGTGGTGATGAATATTTGCCACATATTCTTGCTGATTTGGATTGCGGGGTTTAATAACACCTTTACGGGTCTTTATATAAACTTCTTTACCACGAGTTCCTTCTACGGCCTGCTCTAGTGCTTTGCAGCCCTCAATAGCAAGGTGCACCTGTTGTGGCTCTATGTCCTGTGCTATACCCTTGACCGGCTGTGTTTCGACATAAAGCTCGCGCAACATGTCACTAACAGGTTTGGCAATTTCTGGACGTCCAATTACTTGAAACAGGTTGTTCCGGTAACGAATTTCGACTCCCATTCGACGCTCTATTTGTTTTAGATTATCGTCGAATGGTCCACATAGATTGGCTATCCGAGTCTGAGTTGCAGGCTCTAGATAGCAATCAATAGTTATAATGTTTTTGCTCAAGTAACTGGTGTCCTTGTTTAGGCAATTATTAAGGAGTATATGTTCCTACGCCGTTAGCATCAATGCTTTCGCCGTGTTTTGCTAAAATAGAAGCCGGTGACGTTTCGATACGCAGACCCATTTGGTCTTCGCCATGAATGAACTCGCCACGCAATGAATTGGTAAATACATCTACGATTTTTACGTCAGCAAAGCCGCCAATTAGCGTGTGCGGGCCTTCAAAGTTAACCACACGGTTATTTTCGGTACGACCACGCAATTCCATTGGGTTCTTTTTAGATGGGCCTTCAACTAAGATACGCTGCGTTGTGTTAAGCATGTGGCGTGCATGTTGAAGCGCTTGCTGATTGATACGATCTTGAAGAATATATAATCGTTGTTTCTTGGTGCCCATCTCAACATCATCTGGTAGATCAGCCGCTGGCGTACCAGGGCGCGCACTATAGATGAAGCTAAAACTCATATCAAAGTTGATATCTTTAATAAGATCCATTGTCGCTTTAAAATCTTCATCAGACTCACCAGGGAATCCGATAATAAAGTCGCTACTCATGGCAATGTTAGGGCGAACTTTGCGCAGTTCTTTAACCGTTTTCTTAAACTCGATCGCCATGTGATTTCGCTTCATCAAGTTTAAAATACGATCTGAGCCCGATTGAACGGGTAGATGTAAATGATCCACAAGCTCAGGGACATCAGCGTATACATCCACTAGTGCCTGAGTAAATTCTACCGGGTGGCTGGTGGTGTAACGAATACGGTCGATGCCGTCAATAGAAGCGATTAAGCGAATTAGCGTCGCAAAATCACAGATATCGTCATCATGAGTCGCTCCGCGGAAAGCGTTAACGTTTTGGCCTAGTAGATTTACTTCACGTACACCTTGCTCGGCCAGCTGTGCTACTTCATATAAAACGTCATCAAGCGGACGAGAGACTTCTTCGCCGCGCGTGTAAGGCACTACACAAAAGCTACAGTACTTGCTACAGCCTTCCATTACTGACACGAACGCCGTTACGCCGTCTGCCTTTGGCTCAGGTAAACTGTCAAACTTCTCGATTTCCGGGAAGCTAACATCTACAACGGCTTTTTCACCCGCCTGGATTTGTCCAATCATTTCAGGTAGGCGGTGTAGTGTTTGTGGGCCAAACACTAAATCAACAAATGGCGCACGCTCACGGATAGCTTTGCCTTCTTGAGAGGCAACGCATCCCCCGACACCGATAATGGTGCCAGGCTTTAGGTCTTTGAGATTTTTCCAACGGCCAAGCTGATGGAATACTTTCTCTTGGGCTTTTTCACGGATAGAGCAGGTATTTAATAATAATACATCCGCTTCTTCCGCTTCCTCGGTTAACTCGTAACCCATAGAATCATCTAAAAGGTCGCCAATTTTTGATGAATCATATTCGTTCATCTGACAACCCCAAGTTTTAATCAATAGTTTCTTGGCCATAAAAATCTCTTAACTGCGCACAAAAATAGCGGCATATTTTACCTAAGCATTAGTATGGTTACTAGCTTAATTTAACTTTTTCCCATGATCTGTGATGGTTTGATAGCAAAAATGAGATCTTAAAGGGCTCGAACTTGAGTAGAACCAGTGCATTAACTTGTTGCTACTTACTTTGCCGGTCTTTTGAAAAATTAATGTTTCTTATACTGGATTTTAGCTGTTTAGGTGAGCGGTTAACTCTTTGACAAACTGCTCCTGGTGTTTAGGTGAGATTAGAATCATTCGCCCTTGGCCATAAACGATTTTTAGGCGCTTTAGCGACAATGATGGGCTAAACCCAAGCTCTGAGGTATTAGTTACTTGAGAAATACTGCTAAAGGGGATATTCCATGTGACAGGCCCAAATCGTACAACAAGCGAATTGGTAGTTGTATTAATAATATAGCTGCAACGCAACAAGAACCAAATGGGCAAGGTTATATTAACCAATAGTAGCGTTATTCCAAATGCAATGCCTTTCGCTGTATAGGTTCCTTCTAGTGAGATAAGCCACGCTGTTGCCCCACTGATACTTATTGACAATAATATAATCAGCCACAAATCTACCTTCGACTTGAAAATACTAATGCCAGTATCATCTGTATGTTTCAATTTAATTCCTTAGCCTAAACTCACAGAAAGAGACCAATAAAATGGCCAAAAACCAAAGTACAATGACTTTGGTTCACTTTTCTTCCCAGCAATTATTTTATCTAAGTATAGCCACAGAAAAGACAACGGTTGATTTTTCTTGGGACAATTTCGGCAAAAGCTCCGATTGACTGCTATTACTTAATGATACGTAACTAATAAGGCAAAGGGAGTCGCATGAGCAGAGGTTTGCAGGATGTAAGGGTTGGGATTATAGGACTTGGGTATGTTGGTTTGCCGTTGGCAGTGGCTTTTAGCGAGCATTTTCCTACCATAGGATTTGATATTAATGGTGCAAGAATCGCGCAACTACAAGATGCTGATGACCAAACGCTCGAGGTGTCAACGCAGGAACTACGAGATGCAAGTCAATTAACCTTTACCAATCAATTGGCTCAATTAAAAGAGGCAAATGTCTACATTGTTACTGTCCCAACGCCGATTACAAGTAGCAACCAGCCGGATTTATCCCCTTTAGTCAAGGCGAGTGAAGCCATTGCCAAAGTGCTAAGCGAGGGTGATGTTGTCATATTTGAATCTACCGTTTACCCAGGCGCTACTGAAGAAATCTGTATTCCTACCCTTGAAGCACATTCAACCCTTCGATTTAATCAAGATTTTTACGCAGGTTATAGTCCCGAGCGAATTAATCCCGGTGACAAAGATCATCGTGTGGTAGATATCTTAAAAGTTACCTCAGGCTCAACCCCTGAGATTGGTGAGTTTGTTGATTCGCTTTATAAAAAGGTTATTGTGGCTGGCACGCATAAAGCCAGTAGCATTAAGGTAGCAGAAGCGGCGAAAGTAATTGAGAACACACAACGAGACCTTAATATCGCGTTAGTCAATGAGCTGGCGATAATCTTTAACAAGCTGGGTATTGATACTGAAGAAGTATTGGAGGCGGCGGGTACTAAATGGAATTTTTTACCATTTAGGCCGGGGCTGGTTGGTGGACATTGTATTGGTGTTGACCCTTATTACCTGACCCATAAGGCGCAATCGATAGGATATCACCCGCAGGTGATACTAGCAGGGCGTCGAATTAACGATAATATGGGAAAATACGTCGTTACCTGCCTTGTTAAAGCGATGATTCGTCAAAAACTCCAAGTTGTCGATGCGAACATATTGATTTTGGGCATGACATTCAAGGAAAACTGTCCTGATTTACGAAACACTAGAGTCGTTGACGTCTGTAAAGCGCTTAAAGAATATGATGTTAACGTTGATATTTATGACCCTCGGGCAGATAGTGCGCAGGCCAAGCATGAATATGGCCTTGATTTAATAGAGCAGCCAGTCCCCGCAACGTATGATGCCGTCATTTTGGCTGTAGCCCACAAAGAGTTTGTCGCCTTAGGGCGGGCGCAGGTGCGCGACTACCTAAAACCCGATGGCCTGCTTTATGATTTAAAATATATCTTTGATAAGGGGGATGTTGATTTACGCTTGTGATCCTCGGCTTTCACTGAATATATTTTGCAATCACTCAAAGGCAGCATTTATAATGCTGCCTTTGTCATTACTCACCAAATACCATGCCTTTGCAATTAACTAAAAACTATCAAAACATGCTCGATAAAGGGACACTAATCGAAGATAAATTACAGTTAACTGCGATTGAAAAGCTTGAGATTCGCCAGCGTAGTCTAATTAGCAAAAGCCCCTGCAAAGGCCTTTATCTTCATGGACGCGTCGGGCGAGGTAAAACGTTGTTAATGGATATGTTTTTTGAGTCGCTAGCAACTGAAAGCAAGCTAAGGTTACATTTCCATCATTTTATGTACCTTGTCCATCAAAAACTAAAGCAAATACAAGGTATGGTAAATCCACTTGAACACATCGCCGCAGAGTTGGCCGATAAAGCCTGTGTGATTTGCTTTGATGAGTTCTTTGTTAATGATATTGCCGATGCGATGCTCCTTGGGGGCATTTTTAACGCATTGCATCAACGTCAAGTAATGATTATTGCTACATCAAATACCGCGCCGGTAGACCTTTACGCGGGAGGGTTAGCCCGGGACAGGTTTTTACCTACCATTGATTTAATCCAGGCGCATCTTGAGTATTACTCGCTAGACGGCGAATTAGATTATCGTATGACCTTTACTCAGTATAATTCAGTGTATTTTAAACCGCATTCTTGTGAATTTTTCGACTACCTTAAATCCCTTGATATTGCCCTTGATACTGCCACAACCATTAATCTATTTAATCGTGAGTTGATGGTAAAAGGTCAAGCAAAACATGCCATTTGGTTTGATTTTTTCGCGCTGTGTGATGGGCCACGTTCTCAGAATGATTATATTTTGTTGGCAGATAGTTTTGATATTCTGATATTAAGCGATGTGGTACAACTTGGTGGAAAAGTTGAACACATAAAGCAAGTGAAGGGCATTGAGGATGGTGATACCAACTATTTGATCTCCCCAGCGAGTGATATTGAAATAGGCAATCTTGATGACTGTGCTCGTCGTTTTATAGCTTTGGTTGACGAGTTTTATGATCGCAATAAGCTCATCGTGGTGAGTAGCGGCATCCCCATGCTTGAACTCTATCAAGGGGGGCGAGTTGCCTCTCAATTTGCCCGAACTTACAGTCGATTAACTGAGATGCAAAGTACTAATTATCAGGAAAAAGTAAACAACAGTTTCGCAGTGCCCGTCGAAGCGCTATTTGCAGATATTTAGAAGAAAGTAGCGATATGCTTAGCCACCTGCTGTGGTTGCTCTAGAGGGCTCATATGACCACAGTTAGTAATAATGTGAGTGTTTATTTGCGGTGCGTTGAGATTAAGTAGCAAGTCTTTATTAACTAGCGCGTCATGATCGCCAAAGACAAATTGTATTGGTTTATCAAGTGCTGCAAGCGGGCCTGTTAAGTTTTGCCTTGAGGTCGTGGCCTCAACCTGGCTAATAAACTTCGCTTTACCGCCACTGTCATCCATCGCTTTTATCACGTTAATTATCTGCTCATTATTTTTATGTTGTGGTGATAATAACTGGTTTATTTTCGTCCTTAAAATCCCCCCGTAGCCAGCATTTTTAGCGGCTAACAATGCCGCTTCACGCATTTTTACTTCAAATGTTGGTAATTTGGCCGGGGAATTCGCAAGCACCATTAGGCGCCGGACTTGATCGGGGTATTGCAGCGTATATTGTGCAGCAATATAGCCACCTAAGGAAAAACCGACGAGGTTAACCGGCTCCCTTGGCAATATATCATTTAGTCGTAAAACAATGTTATCTATACTATCTTCTAAAGGTAAATCCACCATATGACATTGAAAGCTTTGCGGCAGTATGTCAGTAACATACTGCCAAAGACGTTCATCGCACATGGTTCCTGGCAGAAGATAAACCTTAGTCTTAGGAGTCATTTCGATACACCTAAATGTGGCAGCTGCCTAGTCCATTTTTAGCAAGGTAATCTTGATGATATTCTTCAGCTTTATAAAAGGTACTCGCTGGTGAGACTTCGGTAACAATGGATTTACCGTTAAAGCGGGGACTTTGTGCAAGCGCTTCAATAGTCGCGTTTGCCGCTTGTTGTTGCTCCGGTGAATGATAAAATACCGCACTGCGATATTGCGTACCAATATCTACACCTTGACGATTAAGTTCGGTAGGGTTGTGGTTGTCAAAAAACACCTTCAGCAAAGTGTCATAGCTAATAATTGCTGGATCAAAGGTTACTTCAACCACTTCGGCATGACCTGTATTTCCTGTACATACCTGCTGGTAGGTTGGATTATCTTGCTCGCCACCCTCATAGCCGGAAAATGCTTCAATGACGCCATTTTGCTGGCGAAATACTGCTTCAACGCCCCAAAAACAACCACCACCAAATGTTGCTGTTTCATATTCTGTTGTCATGAGTGAATTCTCTTGTCTTTATTTAGATATCTAGAAGTCTATACTTAATTATTGGCAAGGTAAAGGACTCTACATCGAGTGGTATATAATTTTAGCTGACTTATTCTTCGCTTTATATACTAAAGAAGCGACACAAATTGTGCTTTACCTGTCGATGATTTCAATTTGTTCACTGCTAAAGTATTTCTTGCGATAGAGCTT
>CAKZQF010000130.1 GCA_937139475.1 uncultured Gammaproteobacteria bacterium
TCCTGTGGCCAAGAGTCTGCCCCAGACGCGATTGCTGAAGGGATGCTGCCATTGCTACCAGCCCAGGCAGAAGTTGCTAGGCGCGTTCGGGAGAATGAACAACGAACTGAATTAACGAATGCAGTTGTAAAAAAATCGGACATACCAAGTTTATCGCTACATACCTTTAAACATACCGTAAGTTCATGAGACTGGGCTTTATGAATCTGATTATGAAAGCCAATAGTTTGCTTGTGCTTGAATATTCACCTCTTTTGTTCGATTGCAGAATCTGCACGTTTGACTGAATAGGGGTTTAAGTATGGCGAATTTTATACTATCTTATGCCACTTAAACCCTTTTTGTTATGGTTAGACCAAGTTAGACTGTGTTTCATCTTGGTTTGTTACCTAGCTTACGACCTAAATGGAGTCTTGCGTGGAAGATAGATGGTTATCCGTTGATGAGATTGCAGACTATCTCGGAATAAAGCGTGACACAGTCTACAAGTGGATTGCTGAGAAAGGTATGCCTGCTCACAAAATAGGACGCCTTTGGAAGTTTAAAAAGGATGAAGTCGATGGCTGGGTACGCGAAGGCAAAGCTGGCGAAAGCAATGACTAATAATAAAGAACATATAGGAGTGGATAAATGAAAACAGTTCGTAATGCCTGCCAGTTGCAACCGAAAGCTTTAGAGATAAATGTTGGCGATCAAATTGAACAGCTTGACCAAATTATCAATGATACTAATGGACATGAGTATTTTAAAAAGACTTTTATAACAGACGGATTTAAAACTCTTCTCTCAAAAGGGATTGCGCGTCTAGCTGGTAAGTCTAACGATACAGTTTTTCATCTTAAGCAGGCTATGGGTGGCGGTAAAACGCACTTGATGGTTGGCTTTGGTTTGCTTGCAAAGGATTCATCTCTCAGAAATGCCCATATCGGAGCGATGCCGTACCAATCAGATTTTACTTCATCAAAAATTGCAGCATTCAATGGACGAAATAACCCCCACACTTATTTTTGGGGGGAGATTGCTCGCCAGCTAGGTAGAGAAAGTGTATTTAAAGAATATTGGGAATCAGGTGCCAAAGCTCCAGATGAACAAGCATGGGTAACTTTATTTGAGGGGGATGAGCCGATACTTATTCTTCTTGATGAAATGCCTCCTTATTTTCATTACTACAGCACTCAGGTGCTTGGTCAAGGAACTATTGCAGACGTCGTAACACGTGCATTTTCAAACATGCTAACAGCTGCGCAAAAGAAAAAGAACGTATGTATCGTAGTGTCGGATTTGGAGGCTGCATACGATACTGGTGGCAAGCTGATTCAACGAGCTTTAGATGATGCTACACAAGAGCTTGGGCGTGCAGAAGTTTCAATTACGCCTGTAAATCTGGAATCAAATGAAATTTATGAAATTCTAAGGAAACGCTTGTTTTTAGCTCTGCCTGATAAAAGTGAAATTTCTGAGATCGCCTCTGTTTACGCAACAAGACTTGCTGAGGCAGCTAAAGCCAAAACTGTTGAACGAAGTGCTGAGGCTTTAGCAAATGACATTGAATCAACATATCCTTTCCATCCTAGCTTCAAAAGCATAGTTGCGCTCTTCAAAGAGAATGAAAAATTCAAACAAACGCGCGGTTTGATGGAGTTAGTTTCCCGATTGTTGAAATCCGTTTGGGAAAGCGATGAGGAAGTATATTTAATCGGCGCTCAACACTTTGATCTTTCAATCCACGATGTTAGAGAAAAATTGGCTGAAATATCAGAGATGCGGGATGTTATCGCACGCGATCTTTGGGATTCAACCGATAGTGCACATGCACAAATTATTGATTTAAATAGCGGTAACCACTATGCCAAGCAAGTGGGTACAATTTTGCTAACGGCAAGCCTATCAACAGCTGTTAATTCGGTTAAAGGTTTAACTGAGAGCGAAATGCTTGAGTGCTTGATTGATCCTAATCATCAAGGGAGCGATTACAGAGCTGCATTTGCAGAATTAGCCAAGTCAGCATGGTATCTACATCAAACTCAAGAAGGCCGAAATTATTTTAGCCATCAAGAAAACCTAACCAAGAAGCTTCAAGGTTATGCAGATAAAGCCCCAGAGAATAAAGTCCGGGAGTTGATTAGTTTCCGCCTCGAAGAAATGTACCGCCCAGTTACAAAAGAGGCTTACGATAAAGTGCTGCCACTACCAGAAATGGATGATGCGGAAGCAGCATTGAAGTCCTCAAGAGCACTATTAATCATAAGTCCAGATGGAAAAAATCCACCAGGGGTTGTAGCAAATTTCTTTAGAAGCTTGATTAATAAAAACAATATTCTTGTTTTAACTGGTGATAAGTCATCAATTGCAAGTATTGAAAAAGCAGCACGGCATGTTTATGCAGTTACAAAGGCCGATAACGAAATTCCAACCTCTCATCCTCAACGCAAAGAGCTTGATGAAAAGAAAGCTCAGTATGAGCAGGACTTTCAAACTACAGTTCTTACAGTTTTCGATAAAGTATTGTTCCCTGGCAATGGTGGTGGGCAAGATTTGCTGCGTTCCAAGGCGTTAGATAGCACCTACCCATCAAATGAGTCTTACAATGGTGAGCGACAAATAATCAAGACGTTGACGTCAGATCCAATCAAACTATATACGCAAATCACAGAAAACTTTGATGCGTTGAGAGCAAGATCTGAGTCGTTGTTATTTGGATCTCAGGATGAAGCTCGTAAAACCGATTTGCTCGATAAAATGAAGCAAAAGACACAGATGCCATGGCTACCTAGCAAAGGTTTTGAGCAACTTTCAATAGAAGCTTATCAGAGAGGTGTTTGGGAAGATCTTGGAAATGGATATATCACCAAAAAGCCTAAGCCAAAAACAACAGAAGTGATTGTAAGTGAGGACTCATCACCCGATGATTCTGGAACTGTACGTTTGAAGATAGATGTTGCCAATGCAGGAAACAGCCCTCGGATACATTATGCAGAGGATAGTGAAGTTTCAGAAAATAGTCCCGTTTTAGGGGAGAACATTCTGGCAACCAAAGCTTTGCGTGTTCAATTCCTTGCCGTTGATCCAACTGGAAAAAATCTGACAGGGACTCCTACGACATGGAAGAATCGACTAACCATTCGCAATCGGTTTGATGAAATTGCTAGAACAGTAGAGTTGTTTGTAGCCCCAAAAGGAAACATAAAGTTCACCCTTGATGGCTCAGAAGCCAGAAATGGTGAGTCATACAATGGACCTATTCAGTTATCCGATCAGGAAACTACGGTTTACGTTTTTGCTGAATGTGACGGATTAGAAGAGAAGCGTAACTTCACTTTTGCGGAATCAGGTTCCAAAGAGATCCCCATTGTAAAAGACAAGCCTGCGATCTTAGTGAGCCCATCTCCAAAACGAATGGACAGCTCAACTAAAACCTATGAAGGCCTAAAAATTGCGCAGGAAAAGGGCATAGAGTTTGAGCAAGTAAGTCTAATGGTTGGGTCTGCTCCAAAAGTGATTCATTTATCTTTGGGTGAGATGAAAATAAGCGCTCAATTTGTTGAAACGGCTTTGGCTCATTTACAAAGTATTCTTAGTCCTGAAGCACCTGTAGTGATGACTTTTAAGAAAGCATATACAAAGACAGGTCATGATTTGGAGCAATTTGCCAAGCAATTAGGAATTGAAATTGGAACCGGTGAGGTCGAGCAACGATGAGTAAAACAGTTGACTTCGGTGCACCGCCTGATTTTGGCATGCATCACTTTTATGTCGAGATCCCCGCCGCTCCTCGTGATGCGGTTGTTATTTACGAGGACTATGGCTTCGATGGTGACGAATCTCGTCGAGAGACCGTAGAGCGACGTCTTATTTTGGCAAGAGAGTTATGGACCAAAATTCGTGATGATGCACGCAGGGACTTCAACAGTCGCTTAAAAGTTAAAAAGCAGAGTGCTGGCTCTTGGTCTACTGGACGAGTTAAGTTGGATAGATTTTTAGGACGCGAATTGTGTGTACTTGGTTGGGCTGCGGAACACGCAACGCCAGACGAGTGCTCAGTAATTTGTCAAAAATGGCTTGCTATGCGTCCAGAAGAACGGTGGTGGCTTTATAGTAAGACTGCCGCTGAAGCCGGTAAGCACGACCAAACTCAAAAAGGTTGGCGAAAGGCCCTTTACTGCGCTCTATCAGACGGTAGCAATATAAAGTTAGACGTTAAAAAAAAGCCTAAAACCAAAAAAAATAAGCATGATGACGAACCACAAGGTCTCTTCGACTTCATGGAAAAAGGAGATATTTAATGGCATTACAACCTTACGAATGGAAGGATAAACCAGCTCTGATTGAGCGTCTTTTTCCAGTGCAAAAAATATCTGCTGAAACCTTTAAAGAGCGAATGGCGAGTCACGGCCAGTTACTGGTTTCTTTGGGGGCGTTTTGGAAAGGGAGAAAACCACTCATTTTAAACAAAGCGTGTATTTTAGGCGCTTTGTTGCCAGCAACAGACAATCCGCTTGAAGATTTGGAGATATTTGAGCTATTGATGGGCATCGACCCCGAGTCGATGCAGAAGCGAATAGAGGCTTCGCTATCCGCCTCCAAACACGAAACGATTGGCGAGTACTTGGTTTTACCCTATGCCGAGCAGATTAGGATTGCCAAGCGACCGGAAGAAGTCGGTGAATATCTCTTCATCCATATCTGGAAACGGGTCAACAAGCATCTTGGTACATCTGCTTACACTTTTGCTCAGCTTGTTGAGGAGATGGGTGTTGCGAGGTTTGGTCATAGACCAAGAGTGGCAGATGTATTTTCTGGTTCAGGGCAAATCCCGTTTGAGGCTGCCCGTTTAGGTTGTGATGTTTATGCTTCTGATTTAAACCCGATCTCATGCATGCTTACCTGGGGAGGTTTGAACGTTGTTGGTGCGAGCGCAGAGCAAAGGAAGAAAATAGACAAGGCACAGCGCGATGTCGTCACTCAGGTTCAAAAGGAAATTGATGCACTTGATATTGAGTCTGATGGTCGAGGATGGCGAGCCAAAGTATTTCTATACTGCGCCGAGGTAACCTGCCCTGAATCAGGTTGGCGTGTCCCCCTAATTCCTAGTCTTATTGTTAGTAATGGATTTAGGGTTGTTGCGGAGCTTAAACCTATACCCCATGAGAAACGGTACGATATCAGTATTCGCGAAGTTGCCACAGATGAGGAGCTAGAACTATACAAGTTAGGCACCATTCAAGGTGGTGAGGTAATTCATTCTCCGGATGGAAAGACCCAATATCGCGTTAACATAAAAACGATTCGCGGAGATTACAAGGAAGGTAAGGAGAACCGAAACAAACTGCGTATGTGGGAAAAGTCCGATTTTGCTCC
The DNA here is from genome assembly GCA_937139475.1 of uncultured Gammaproteobacteria bacterium. Classification (GTDB taxonomy): domain Bacteria; phylum Pseudomonadota; class Gammaproteobacteria; order Enterobacterales; family Psychrobiaceae; genus Psychrobium. Next base: position 5,359 of record CAKZQF010000130.1, read on the forward strand.
TCGTCCAGATGATATTTTTCAAGACAGATTGTTCTGCGTTCAATGGATGAAGAAGAAACCAAAAGGCTCGCAGTACTATTACGAGTTTCGTGCTGTAACTAGTGACGACTTAAAACGTGAAAAGAAGGTAATTGAACACGTCGCTGCCAATCTTAATGACTGGCAAGAGCAAGGTCTTGTTCCTGATATGGTTATAGAAAGAGGCTATAACACAGACCAACCAATTCGCGAGCGAGGTTGGACTTACTGGCATCACCTTTTTAATCCACGGCAATTAATATTCTTGAGCCTAGTAAATAAGTTCTCATCAGCTGAAGGGAAGTTTAATTTTCTACAATGCATGAATCATTTATCCAAGCTTACACGTTGGCGACCACAGGCCGGTGGCGGTGGCGGTTCTGCGGCTACATTTGATAATCAAGCACTCAATACCCTGTATAACTACCCGGTAAGAGCAACTGGTTCGATAGAAAACATATTGGCGGCTCAACACAACCACTGTGAATTAATCTCGAATGTTTCGTTTCAGGTTAACTCTCATCCAGCTCCAGAGCTTGAGACTGAAAACGATATTTATGTGACTGATCCACCATATGGTGATGCAGTTAAATATGAGGAAATTACAGAGTTCTTTATTGGTTGGCTGCGGAAAAATCCACCAAAGGAATTTTCTCATTGGACTTGGGATAGTCGCCGATCTCTCGCTGTAAAGGGAGAGGATGAAGGTTTCCGCACAAGTATGGTCGCTGCCTATCGCAAGATGGCGCAAAAGATGCCAGATAACGGCTTGCAGGTGCTGATGTTTACCCATCAAAGCGGTGCTATTTGGGCGGACATGGCCAATATTATCTGGGCCAGCGGCTTACAGGTAACGGCAGCGTGGTACGTGGTGACAGAAACTGACTCAGCTTTGCGTGGAGGTTCTAACGTTAAAGGTACCATCATTCTGATCTTGCGTAAGCGTCATCAGGCGTTAGAGACCTTCCGTGATGATTTAGGCTGGGAAATTGAAGAAGCCGTTAAAGAACAAGTTGAATCGTTAATCGGATTGGACAAAAAGGTTCGTGCTCAAGGTGCTGAAGGTCTTTATACCGATGCCGACCTGCAAATGGCTGGTTATGCGGCGGCATTGAAAGTACTGACGGCATACTCCCGAATCGACGGTAAAGACATGGTGACCGAAGCTGAGGCGCCACGACAAAAAGGCAAAAAGACTTTTGTTGATGAATTGATTGATTTCGCCGTGCAAACTGCTGTTCAGTTTTTGGTGCCTGTTGGTTTTGAGAAAGGCGAATGGCAGAAACTCCAAGCGGTTGAGCGCTTCTATCTGAAAATGGCCGAGATGGAGCACCAAGGCGCAAAAACCCTGGATAACTACCAAAACTTCGCCAAGGCGTTCAAAGTTCACCATTTTGATCAACTGATGAGTGACGCCTCAAAGGCCAACTCTGCGCGGCTTAAACTATCGACCGAGTTCAGAAGCGCCATGATGGCCGGTGATGCTGAAATGGCAGGCACACCGCTGCGGGCGCTGCTCTATGCCTTGTTTGAGCTTTCAAAAGAAGTTGAAGTAGACGATGTGCTTTTGCATCTTATGGAAAACTGCCCAAATTATCTTCCTAATAAACAAATGCTGGCAAAAATGGCCGATTACATTGCAGAAAAACGCGAAGGATTGAAAGGTACTAAAACTTTTACTCCTGAACTTGAAGCGAGCTGTGCCCGTGTACTTGCTGAAGCAATTCGAAATCAAAGGTTGTAATGTATGGCGATTCGGCGATTTTCATCACGCACAGAAAGGTTGGATAAGGAATTTTTAGCTGAATCGCTTAAAGGAGCTTCTAAGTATTTTCGTATTGCAGGATATTTTAGAAGCTCAATTTTTGAGCTGGTTGGTGAAGAAATCTCAAAAATCCCAGAAGTGAAAATTATCTGTAATTCAGAGCTTGATCTAGCAGATTTTCATGTGGCAACTGGACGAAATACAGCATTAAAGGAACGATGGAACGAAGTAGATGTAGAATCTGAAGCGTTACTAAAAAAAGATCGTTATCAAATCCTCGACCAATTACTACAGTCGGGCAACGTTGAAATTCGCGTTGTACCAAGAGAGCGTTTGTTTTTGCATGGAAAGGCGGGATCGATTCATTATAGTAATGGATCTCGTAAGTCGTTTATTGGTTCGGTTAATGAATCCAAAAGTGCGTTCGCCCATAACTATGAACTTGTATGGCAAGATGATGATGAGGAAAGCGCTGACTGGGTCGAACAAGAGTTTTGGGCTCTGTGGAATGATGGTGTCCCATTACCTGAAGCGATACTCGCTGAAATCAACCGCGTTGCAAATCGTAGAGAAGTTACAGTTGAAGTTCTAAAACCTGATGAAGTCCCTGCTGCTGCAATGGCAGAGGCTCCTATATATCGAGGTGGTGAGCAATTACAGCCATGGCAACGCTCCTTCGTAACTATGTTCCTTGAGCATAGGGAAGTTTATGGTAAAGCTCGTTTGTTGCTTGCTGATGAAGTTGGAGTCGGAAAAACTCTATCTATGGCAACTAGCGCGCTTGTAAGTGCTCTTTTAGATGATGGTCCAGTGCTAATACTTGCTCCTTCGACTCTTACCATTCAATGGCAAATTGAAATGATGGATAAGCTAGGCGTACCGGCAGCTGTATGGTCCTCACAGAAAAAGGTTTGGTTGGGTGTTGAAGGACAAATTCTATCGCCGCGGGGTGACTCTTCATCAATAAAGAAATGCCCTTATAGAATTGCGATTGTGTCTACTGGCTTAATAATGCATCAGCGTGAAAAAGCTGACTTTGTAAAAGAAGCTGGGATGCTGCTCAAGAATCGCTTCGGAACTGTGATTCTTGATGAGGCTCACAAGGCTCGTGCTAAAGGTGGTTTAGGTGATCAAGCATCAGAGCCTAATAATCTAATGGCATTTATGCAAAAAATTGGGAGACGTACCCGTCATCTTATTTTGGGTACGGCAACTCCAATTCAAACCGACGTTCGTGAACTTTGGGATCTTCTTGGCATATTAAATAGTGGGGCTGAGTTTGTTCTAGGTGACGCTTTGTCACCATGGCATGACCATGAACAAGCTATTCCATTAATTACGGGTAAGACGCAGGTTACATCAGAGGCGGAAATATGGACTTGGCTAAGTAATCCGCTACCGCCTGGAGGTGAACACTATATTGTCCAACAGATTCGAGATTATTTGCATATTGATAGCAAAACCTTTATTTGCTCCCATCGTTTCGAAGATCTTGATTATATGATTCAGCATCTGTGGTTGTCTGAATGCCTTGCACCTGGTTTCTTTAAGGAAAACAATCCAGTTTTGAGACACACCGTGCTCAGAAAGCGCAAGCAACTTGAAGATGATGGACTACTTGAAAGAGTAGGTGTTAATACGCATCCGATGACAAGAAATTTAGGGCAATACCAGTCTCGTTTTGTGGGGCTTGGAATACCCACAAATACACCTTTCCAAGTCGCATACGAAAAAGCTGAGGAGTTTAGTAAATTACTCCAATCTCGAACACGCTCCGCTGGTTTTATGAAGTCATTGATGCTTCAACGAATTTGCTCAAGCTTTGCTTCAGGATTGAAAACTGCTCAGAAAATGCTTCGTCATACGTTGTCACATGAAGACGAGGACCTTGTCGAGGATGTAGAGCATATTCTTTCTGAAATGACACCAGCAGAAGTTGCCTGCTTAAGAGAAATTGAAACTCAACTTTCTCGTTCAGAAGCAGTTGATTCAAAACTTAATACTGTTAAGTGGTTCTTAACTGAGTTTAAAACGGACGGTAAAAGCTGGCTGGAACACGGCTGTATTATTTTTAGCCAGTACTATGACACGGCAGAGTGGATAGCAAAGGAACTTGCAAAGTCCTTCAAAGGTGAAGTTGTAGCTGTTTATGCTGGTGTTGGTAAAAGTGGGCTTTTCAGAGGTGAGCAGTTTAACAATGTCGAGCGCGAACTAATTAAGTCTGCTGTTAAAACTCGTGAGATCAGACTGGTTGTAGCTACCGACGCAGCGTGTGAAGGCCTAAACCTACAGACGTTAGGGACGCTAATAAATATAGATCTACCATGGAATCCGTCTCGTTTAGAGCAAAGGCTTGGTCGGATTAAGCGTTTTGGTCAGGCTAGGAAGTTCGTGGATATGCTTAATCTTGTTTATAGCGAAACTCAGGATGAAAAGGTCTACAACGTGCTATCAGACAGGCTTCGTGATACATACGATATATTTGGTAGTTTACCAGACACGATTGATGATGACTGGATTAATGATGAGGAAGCACTTAATACACGAATGAATGAGTACATGCATGAGCGGAAAAAGGCGCAAGATGCATTTTCAGTCAAGTATAGAGGAACCTTAGATCCAGATGCACATCTCTGGGAGCGATGTGCAACAGTACTGTCAAGACGAGATATAGTTAGCAAACTAAGTGAGCCGTGGGGGTAGATATGTGCTCTAGCAAAAAGGGTATTAATTGAAATGGTAACTTTTGACCAGCTAATGCAACCTCTGATCATCGCCCTGAACAATCTTGGCGGTTCAGGTAGTATTGATGAAATATACGAGGAGGTCGTGGAGCTAGAAAAGTTTGATGAGCAGACTCTGGCTGTGTTGCATAACCCCGAAAAGAGTAGCCAAACGGAAGTTGGTTATCGATTGGCTTGGGCGAGAACCTACCTCAAAAAAGCAGGATATCTTGAGAATTCATCAAGAGGCGTCTGGGCTTTGACTGATAAAGCCAGGCAAAATGCTAAGCTGGATAGTCGAGAGATTGTGAACTTTGTCAGAGAACTTGACCGAAAGCCTGGGGGTTCAAAAAGTTCTTCTTCAGAGCCAGAGCTTTCGTCTGATGATTCACCAGAAGAAGCTATGGCTTGGCGTGAAAAGTTACACCATGTACTCATTGAAGAAATGAGCCCTGATGCTTTTGAGCGGTTAACACAGAGGTTATTGAGAGAATCAGGCTTCATTCATGTTGAAGTGACTGGCCGCACGGGTGATGGTGGTATCGATGGCAAAGGAATTGCCCGAATCAACGGTTTGATGAGTTTTCATATTGCTTTTCAGTGTAAAAAATACAAAGGCTCAGTTGGAGCACCAGAAATCCGAGACTTCAGAGGGGCAACGGTAGGACGTGCAGATCGTGGCATGTTTATTACCACTGGTAGTTTTACAAAAGCAGCCATTGAAGAAGCTAACCGTGATGGTGTTGCTCCAATTGACTTGGTTGATGGTGATCAGTTAGCCGATAAGCTCAAAGAACTAAGTTTAGGTGTTAAAACAGAGTTGGTTGAAAAAGTAACAGTAGAACCAGACTGGTTTTTAAGTCTTTAGCTCTATCATCGCTACAGATAAGTGCAAGTTTCTTGCGACTATCTAACATCCTAATTGTTAGTGAACCTTCACACTATCGTGTCGGAGGTTCACTATGTTCAAAAACCTATTTTTTCAAACCAAAGCACTACCAG
>CAKZQF010000131.1 GCA_937139475.1 uncultured Gammaproteobacteria bacterium
ATAGTGTCACCTAAAGTTTTATGAGGTGCATGATAACACCTCTAATTAGGTGGCCAAATTAACTATGCCACTACACCCTGTGTATCAACGATGTATTGATTTAGGTGATTTGCTTTCCCGATAACAGACTCAAGTTTAATGCGTACTTCCTGATTTTCACTAATTTGATAATCTAAATTTAGTTCAAGGCCTTGCTCTGTGAAGTTAAATTCATCGACGGTATTACCGTTATCCCATTCAAGCCAGCTATCACTATTGTATTGTGATACCGTTAGTCCAATGTGTAGTTTAGTACTAATCTGCTGCTCAATGCTCACTTCAGCGTTGTAAAAGTTACCAGTCAGGCCCTCCGTTCCCATCTCTAGTGCGACTCCAACGCTTCCCCAGTCATATTCTGGAGAATTTAGTTCAAGTTCGGCTATATAAAAGGACGGTAGCCATACGGGATTATTCCCTCGCGTTAGTAAATCATCATATCCAGACGAACCCAACTCCAAAGAAAGTTGATATTCAAATTCTGCATTTGTCACCAATTCAACACCTGCACCAACAATACGAGGCAGTTTTTCATTTTGGTGGTTCTTTTTTAATTCAGTTTCAAACGCAAATGTAACATCTCTTATCGACCATCTATCTAAATCTGGAATTTGAAATTGATATTCATATTCAAATTGCTTTCGATTGACTCGCTTGACATAGCCAATGTCATTTAATTGTAAGTCGTCTCCATAGTTAAAAAGACTAAACTCATGACTATGCTGCTCGGATGGTTCTGTACTTCCTGTCAGCCACCAACCTAGGTCGCTCGTTGTTTCAGACCCTTGTTCTATATCAGATCTGGTTATGCCGAAATTTAGCTTAGTATTATCTGAGTATGCATAATTGAAATCAGACTCAATTATAATTGCCTTTCGCTCAATGCTGGGCGTATTAACCCTATTAAGTGAAGCGCCAAACTTGTTAGCTCCTAATCGATATTGCCCTCTTAATATCCAAAAATCTCTACCAGATTTCCCGCTATCGGCACTTTCAAATGCAGATAAAAGCCCAAAATCTAATTGTTCACTACTTATTGTGTATTTAATTGCAGAATCCAACTCACCTGAATAGTCTTCATCATAATATGACTCCCCGCCAATTCTTGGCGTATGTACTACTCTGAGAGACTCTGGCCCAGCAACATCAAATAGGCTTTGATTATCATTAAAAAAAGGTCGCTTTTCTGAGAAAAAGCTTTCTATGGCTGAAAAATTTACAACTAATTCATCTGACTCCACCTGTCCAAAGTCAGGGTTTATGGTGGCACTTAATTGCTGACTTTTAGTAGGTTTCCAAAACAATTCAGCCCCTATATCAGTAGAGTTTTTGTTGTTCGCAATGTCTCGATTAGCCGAAATGTATGGAAAAATATCTAGGCTCGACTGATTGTTAATTTCAACTTTTTGTTTGCTGAAATTTGTTAAAAAACTATTCATTGAAGCGTTTGCCGGAATTGATGAATAGGTTGTATTAGTGGATTCATCAAAACGAGTAATAGAAAGGCCAAATTCATTTTGTTCGTGAAGGGCAAAAGACATAGCAGTCCAAGGGATATAAATTTCAGCGTTCCATGAATCGGTAAATACTTTAGTTTTGAAGTTCCATTGACTGCTCCAATCTAAATCTAACTCTTTATTTTGCTTATAGATCCCATCATAAAAATATCCTTGATGATTGACTGAAAATACATAACTTGTTTGCTCGGTATTATTCATATCTATCATTAGCTGAATATGGTCATTGGTAAAAAGCGTGTCGTTTTCTTGTGTCCTTACTCTCAATGGCGGCTTAGTCGTTGCCACAACACCTATGTATATGCCGCGGTCAGTTGTTATCACTTGATAAGAAAAGTTGCTCTCTACCTTTGTTAGCGTTTGTGGAACAACTTGATAATTAACAGTGTTTCGCTGCGCGCTTTGCCAACCTGAATCATTCAGTGAGCCATCAACGACAACCTCATTTGCAAAGGCATTACTTGAAGCAAACAGATAAAGAAATAGTAAAGAACCATTATAATATTTTTTCATTACAGTGACACAGTAAATGTAATTTTTCTCTCAACTAACGATACTGAAACAGTTGCTCCAATTTTTTCGCAGTAGGATTTTACTATTGCTAAACCTAACCCAAATCGTTCTGTTGATGTTCTTGATTCGTCTTTTTTCCATAAAGGATCAAAGAACGATTTCAAATCACTTTCCTGGCAATCGTCATTGCAAATATTTGAAATTTTGATCAATGCGTGTTGGCTATCAACTTTGTATGTTTCTATCTCTATTAATGTCTTAGGTTGACTGTAAAAAATTGCGTTATTAATTAAATTTGATAAAACGGTTTCTAATGCAAAGTTGTTGGTATTTACTATTAATGAAGGTACATCAAAAAGAAGTGTAATATCTCTATCGTCTGAATTTTCTCTTGCGATAATATTACTAATCAAATCCGTTAGGTTAATTTCGCTAGTTTCTAATTCATTGCTACTACTACTTTTTTGCAATAGCATGATGCTACTAACGATATTTTTTAAGCGATAGGATATTCCATGGACATCGCTCGCAAGGTTATCTGATATTTCCTTTTCATGAGGAAACTTTAAGGCAACTTCGCTCAAACTTATAAGCTCTGCAATTGGTGTTTTTAATTCATGAGCAATGTCAGAAGCCATCCTCTGCTCCCGAATGTACAGAATATGATTTTCTTTAATAAACTGATTAACGCCTTCAGCTATCGGAACGAGTTCTTGCGGTAAAAATTCTACTGAAACTTCCGGATTTTTAGAGTTTAAACTTATTTTTCTTAGCTGCTGACTGAGTTCAGTTATTGGCTTTAAGCTCCTATAAATAACAAGTTTGACAATTATTCTGATAATAAATACAGAAAATATAGATGTGAAAATAAAAATAATATCAACAAACCAGAGGGTATAGTCTAACTCTTCTCTACTTAGCGCGTAGGCAAGTTCCATTGGTTGTTGATTTTTTGCAAATTCTTCTCTGCTTATACCGAGTGCTTCTCGAATGTCAGAGTCAACCTGAGGAAAAAACTTTGTATACAGCATCCTGCCATTTCTGCCGTCTGGTAATGCGGTATCTTGAATAATAAATTCATGTAGTTTTACATCTAGTCTAGAGAGATTTTTTATTTCAAAAAACTCTAGAGTGTCCGATCTCTCAAATACTTCGCTATTGTACCAAAGTTGATAATATTCAGGGTTTTCTTTGCCTTCAAATTCCGGCATAAACTCCCCAGAAAAATCAAATTCTATTCCGTCCTCATCTTCTTCAACTAATGTTTCAAGTAGCCCAACCTTGTTGACCATGGCTCGGTCAAACTCATCACTTATCCATGTATCAACACTGATATCAGTTGCTAATAAGATACAAATTAAAAGTAATGAAATTGAAATTGATAGATAGCGACTTAGCTTTTTATGAATTGAATTCATTAATGACTCTCAACGAAGTAGCCAAAGCCACGCTTAGTTTTAATTGGAAGCTCGTAACCAATAGCTCTTACTTTTTTCCGAGCAGAAGAAAGGTGAGCCTCTATAGAATTTTTTGCAATTGCATCATATTGTCCGGCGAGGTATTCGCTAAGCTTTTCAGAAGAAATGACTTTTCCTTGATTGGAAAATAAGCACTCAACCACTTTGTATTCATTAGGGGTTAGCTGAGCATCGTTACCACCACACCTTAATTGCTTTAAATGTAAATCTAGTGATATGGCACCAATATTAATACTGTTAGCGTTCACGTTCAAAGCACCTCGCCGCATTAAACAGAGTAAACGGACATGCAGCTCGTCAAAAGAAAAAGGTTTAGTAAGGTAGTCATCAGCACCGTTGAGAAGCCCTTCAACTTTATCTTCAGTAAGGTCTTTCGCAGACAAAATTAACACACGGATATCTTTTCCTGCCTGACGAATTGCCTTTAATATTGAAGTACCATCGACAGAGGGGAGCATTAAGTCGAGAATTAGTAGTGAATAATTTCCAGACAAAGCCATGCTTAGTCCCTCAGAACCATCACCAGTATCATCTACGGTGAAACCTAGGTTGGTTAATCCTACTCTTAAACTTCGTCTAAGTGATATTGAATCTTCGATAACTAAAACTTTCAATGATGCATGCCTTTGAGTAAATATTATTCAGAATATCGCTTTAAACTTAAGAGTAGCTGAATTTACACTTAATTTATTTAAAAGCTATTTCGTTAAAGCTCTAGCTTTCCCTCTAAGTTTTCAGATTCTTTTTGTGAAAAATCAATTTTAAATCACAAATTAGAGTATTTAAGTTAACTGAACATGGGGAAATAAGAGGCTTAATGTCCGTTTTGTAGATATATTGATACAACTCAAACATAAAATCAGTGTCTCAAATTCGCTCATTTGCGACGCTCGACTAAACTCGTTTTGGGGCAAAAACGAGTTTGAAACTGCTAACCCAGCAGCTCTTTCAGATAGCTATTCCGCTTGTGAGAGTGACTAGGTGCCTCGGTGATCTGCTTCATATCATCGCTACTACCAACGATATGGATTTCACTTTCAGCTCTCGTGATTGCCGTATAGAGCCATGCTCTATCTACTATTCTTCCATTTTGCAGAGCGATGATGATGCGTGGAAACTGTGACCCTTGAGCTTTATGTAGGGTGATTGCGTAACCCAACTCCATGCAGTCGAGAACGGATTGTGTTATCTCGACCTTTTCACCTGTATCTAGCGTCACTTCACCGTAACTATCACCAGAAGGTTTGGCGTTGGTTAGCATACCAAGTGAGCCGTTCTGAATGCCTTTGTCGTAATGATTCTGCGTAAATAACACCTCATCATTCATGCGAAGTGGCAAAAAGAATTTGTCACCATTAATTTCAAACTCAAGGCTGTCACTGTTTGGGTTGACCGCTTGCTGGATGAGTTTATTGATTTCTGTTACGAGCGCCTTGGTTGGAGCCATGACACGACTGCTTTCAGGAGATTCTTGGTAAAGTTCGCAACAGACTTTGGCAATGTCTGTTTTACTGGTTTCGTGAAAGTGTATTGCACCTGTGCTTAATTGGTCAGGCATCACACCTTGATTGATGAGTTTTGAGTATTCGGGGATACCCGTTGAACCTTCCTGTCTCTTGACGATATCTAGCATGGTATTAGCCACCGTTTTCGCTTCAACGATGTCTGCCAACACCTTGCCGCAGCCGATGGGTGGAAGTTGGTCAGGGTCGCCAGTAAATATCAATCGTACAGAGGGATGAGTGTGATTAACAAGGCGATACATGGTCGGTAAGTCAATCATACTGGCTTCATCTATTACCAGTAAATGCTTTGGCTGGTCTGAACTTGGCTCAATAGGCTCTCTACGTAATAACTTAGCGATAGTTGAGGTGATAAAGCCAATTGACTCATGCAAGCGCATAGCGGCTCTGCCACTCAGCGCGACCGCATGTATTTCAAATCCCATTTGATGGTAGGCTCGAAGTGCGGTTCTAAGTACCGTTGTTTTACCTGTGCCAGCTCCGCCCGTAATACAGCTCACGGCGTTATCCAAACACGTTGTCACTGCTTCAATCTGCTTCTTGGTTAGCTCGTATGGTAATTCACCAACCGAAGAGCAATATGCAGAATTTGCAACTTCGTCATAAAGGTTGTTTTGATTAGCTAGTGCTTTAAGTCGTTTGGCAACGACATTTTCCATCAACAACTGGGCAGTTGGATGATAAGAGCCAGTGTCGGGGTTTAGGATGTATTGCGCTTTGTTGTGACCTGCTTTAAACGCTTCCGTCACCAGTTCCTTATCTTTGAGCAATTTGGTTAGGTATGGGCGTAAGCACGCTTGAGTTGTATAGGTGTGGCCTTTTTCAATCTCTTTGCGAATCGCGGTTTCAAGTGCGGCACTTAGTCTGCGGTGATCACAAGCTGTGATCTTAAACTGGTCAAAATTAACCAGTTTATCGACATCCGTAAACGACATCCCAAACCCAATAAGGACATACGGATTTTGTTTAATAGCCTCAATGGACTCTTCTCCATGATGCTTCAATAAGCGCTGCTGAATACTTGCTGGTATCTTGTGTTCGGTCATCCAGTTGCAGTAGGCCAGATTTTTATATTTGGCGTAACCTTCAAATAACGCATTGATAGAATCTTCACTCAGGACACTTCTAAGGCGCTCTCTTGATTCATGAGTGTCTTTTCCAACCGTTGGGTGAAAATCCTTTCCTAACAGTTCCCAGAGTGCTCTAGCTTTACTTTCACCGATACCTTTGAAATCACTTTCTCTGGCAATAAAGCGAATAAGCTGTTCACCCGTTTCTGGCAGGCTGCATTCGATGTGTTCTGGTGATTCATAGGTATGCTGCTGCATCACGTAATCACCCGTTTCCATTTCTTCTATTAAACGATGGCCTTTAACCGACCAGTGTTGGCCGAGGGCTGGTTGAACGGGGATGGCATCTGGATCAGCTTTGATGGTGACGTAATACTTGCCACTGTTAGTTTTGTATGAGTTTTTTTTCAGTGGCACGCCACTGAATATCACCATTTTGGTAGAGCTGTAAGGAATACTCGTGACACGCATTTGGTCTTGATGGAGTGCAACATTCATCGTGGCATGAACCCCATTTCTGACAAGGTTTCATTCAGTTCGCCAAACCGCTCTAGTTTACCTTCCAGCTCTTTAACTTTGGCTTTTAGCTCAATGTTTTCAGCCTCTAAGGTCGATACTCGTTTTGAGTCGAGCAGCTTGCGATTAGCCGTGTTGTCGTATTGCTTTGGTTTGTCAGCACTGTTCCTTGCAGATTCGGTCAGTGGCGGGAGTATACCTTTATCACGCAGTTTGTCTTCTAATGCCTTGAGCGCTTTTCTAAGCGCTGGATTTTGGTTAAGGGCAGACTTGCCGCAACCGACCCCTTTTGCTACTTCGATGCGGTTGAGCTTGCCTTTAAAGGCGATCTGCTTAAAGTCATCATCAGTTTGAGTGGCTTGCCATACTTCAAATGCTTCGAGGTTCTGCTGCGCTCTTTGCGGACCGTTCGCCATTAATCATCTACCTCACCTAACAACTTGCGTAGACCTGTCGCAAAGCCTCTAGGGAATATTTCTATGTTGTATTCCATGTCTTTTACTTGGCCAGCTTGTGTGGTTTGCCAGTTATGTTTTTCCATACATTCGTCAGAGATAGCGTAGGCTAAGGCTTTCTTCTCGGATTCGGTCAAGATGCCAGATAGTGAAGGCAAGACTTCAACACTCGGCTCTGCGCTTGCATCAAACTGACGTACAGGACGCTTATCAATGGTAATATTCGCGTGCTGTTTTAGCAGATTAACCTCTTTGCGATAACGGTTGCGCTCGGCAATAATCTGACCAAACAAAGCCCGTACCGCAGTGTCTGGAATACGCTCAAGCAGTTTATTATCCTGTGGAACAGACTTAGAGCGTGAGGTTGGCGATAACGGCTTTTTGGTGGTTGTTTTGCACTTTGCTGCCCATGCTTCAATCAAGGTGCGGTAGTGCTTGTTTTTGGTTGCTCGTAACGCTTCGTAACCTGGGCCACCCTCTGCTGCTGATACTCGCCCCATTTGTGTAATGGAGAAATCACGCTGCCCCGATTCTACATAGGCTTTCAGTATGTCGTTAAGCTTATCTAGGTTTTTTTGGGTTCTTGGCACTTTGTCGTCTTTTAGGTCAGCCAAGATGATATCAATATTAATCTCCATTAACCCTCCAAGAGCGCAGGTTGGGTGAGATTTTCGAGGTGCAATGCTTTACCAGTGAGCGCACTCATACCTGCACTAAATAGTTTGTTTTCTTCAAGGTATTCACCCGCTTCGATGTAATTAGCCACTTTACGGTAGCCTTCCATTTTATCGTCAGGGTCGGCTATCTTTGCCATTTGGCGTAGAATGGCATTACCAGCGATTAGCTGCTGTTTCTCATCCATTTCCAAGAAGATAGGTTCAAAACCCTTTTTCATCAGCATGCGACTAAGTTCAATGGAGCGCTTTTGAATGGCGGGCGTTTTACGAAGTTCATCCTGCAAGTCAGGGAAGAATTCGGCATCGTCACATAGCAAGGAGAGGTGTAAAAGCTCTGAGTCGGTTTCGATAAACTTCAAGGCGTAGCTGATATCTTGCTCCGCACCCACGGCAATCAGCTTATCTTTGGTGTCATCCTCATTTCTGGCTTCCTCGACACGAATGATTTTGCTGATTAGCTCGAAGCACGCTATCCAGTCTTTGGTGTATTCATCGGCCTCTACTTGTTGCTTTTCATAGCGGCGCTGTAGAACCTGCATGTCATTATGTTTGGTAAAGGGTGTGCCTTGCTCTTCACAGAAAAACTGCTCGTCTTTGAGTGCTTCTAGCTCACCCTCGATTTCAACCGATAGGTTAGCCGCTTGGTGCGCCTTGTAACTGAGTTGATTAAACTGAGCGTTAAGCGCTGGCAGGTATCGCGCCTCGGTAATAAACCAACGGCAACGAATGCAGTTTTCAGGGCCATGCGGCACGCTGCTATAGGTGCGATTAGCGGGAATACTTGAATCTCTAATCAACTCACCACCGTTCCAACACCCGCCCAGCGTACTGACTTCATCGGATTTTACGGTGTTGCCTCCGACCAAACATAGGCCAGATGAACGCTCCTCCCAGCCGATGGGGTTACGGTTAACCAGGGCTGCCTGAATACTGTCTTCTTTATGGTAGACCATATTGCATTGAATTTGTGCTAGTGAGGCATCTTTAAGGAAGTTGCGCACTGACTGCTTAGCTTTACCCTCAAGCTCCCCTTCGGCTTCACTCATTTTTTCCGCCATCACGGACGGGGTGATTTTGTTGTAGTAGATGGTCATTAGGATACGTGAGTGCCCTGCCAGTAGTTTGGATATGACAGGTAGTGGCAATTGGGTATCCATCGTGTAGGCAGTTATCAGCGATACGCGCAAGCTGTGCAGGGGGTGATTCGTGGCAACCTTAGCGCTTTCTGGAGTGCCTTCTGGGTAATCCACAATCAGTTTAAGTCGCTCTCCATTATCAAGCGTATTACCTTGCTCAGCAAGCTGGTTTTCCAGTGTTAGCAAGAGTTGATACCAGAAAGATTTCATCGCTTCTGTAATTATCGGTTTGTATTTATCATCACCGTTTGCTGATGCATCCCGAAAGAGAAAGGCGACTTCACCCATGCTCTCTAGCTGGGTTTGTGACTTCTTTTTCGAAGTATGTTTAGTTAACAGCGTGGTGCAGTCTGTCGGCTTAACTATAGGGTTATATTTTTCCTGCCAGTTACGCAGTTTTTCCAGCCAATATAATACTTCCTCATTCTGCCAAGGGATGATGTAACCCCGCTCAAGTTCGTCTTTATTTTGGTCAGCGGTTTTGTTGGTGTTGATATACAAACCTGTGGAATATTGCCCTGTCGTGGTGTCGTGTATGCGACGAAAGATGCCTTTACCAAAAGGGCGTTTTTCGCTACCGAGCGCAAAGTCATGCTTGTCATTGAGCTTCCAATGACCGCTTTCATAACGCCACGTATCCGCTTCACCACTGTCTAACATACGCACTTGATAGATGCGCAGTGGCAGATGCAGCTTCATAAATATAACCATCGCTTTGACAGGTGACCAGATTTGGTGGAGGGTGATTCTTTTACCATCTCTAGTCACCTCTTTGGTACGCCACACGCAATCGGGGTCGGTTTTATCAATCAAGTCAGGCTCAACTTCAAACCAATCGCCACTTCCACCTGTTTTGCCTTGCCCTGTCTGCTCTTGTGCCCATGTCCAATGCTTGAAATGGCGGTAGTGATAGCTAGGCAGTAACGACTCGCCTTGTGGTAGTTTTTGCTCAATCACTGTCAGTTCCGCTTTGTCTGGCAATGGACACAGAATTTGGCGCAGGTCTTGGATGTAGCGATACGGAAGTGGGTTACGTACGGTTTCAGTGTGTGAGAATTGCATCTTAATTTTGCTCAGCGGATTGCGAACCAGTGGTGTTAAGTTGCCGCTATCATCTTCTTCAGATAGATGATGTTCAATGACGTAATTAATGAAGTCACAGGGGTGGTTGATAGATCTTAATACTTCCTCGGGGGCGTTAATAGTTTTTCTCACAGTAGCTTCTAGCTCTTCAGTGGAGCAGATATGGCCATTGTAGCCCTTGAAAAACAGACCAACATCAGTTGCATAGGGAGCGCACTCCAACAGGTAGGACTCAAAAAAACGGCCCAACGCTTGACGCTTGTGGTCAACTCCCGCATGCTGTGTCGCCATCCACTCAGCGGCTAATTCCTGCCATTGCTCCCACTCAGGGCCAAGGGTGGTGAGCATCCATTTAAACGTTAAGTCCGATGCACGTCCGTCACGTTTCTTGCCTTTTTTTGCCATTATTTACCTCGTAATTTCGGATGCTTGCCTGTGAAATAGCCTTGCGGGTCAATATCGTCAAAACCGTGCTCGACCAACTCTTTCCAATCTAGCGATTTTACTTTGGACTCAGGATTTGCCAGTTGTAGCGTGGCCTTGTTGAGTTCATCGGAGATTTCCTGCTGCCCTTTACCTGTGTAGGGAACTTGAGACTCCAGTGATTTATGGTGCATACATCGTCGTATCACCAACGGGTTAAGTCCTGAACGCTCTAAGCGTCTGCCATAACTATGACGATGACCGTGCGGGTCTAACCCTTCCGATTTGTTTGGCTCTAAGCCAATGCGCCTTAATCCCGCCGCATAGCTTTGGTGAAACGCATTCAAAGTGTATGGGTTTCCAAGGGCGCTGTGATGGAATGAAATGAACGCATAGGGGTGATGGCAGTCAATACTGGCTCGATATTTTTGGTAGCTCTTCCACAGTGACATAAAAACCTTGCCATAATCCGTTGGAAACCACTGAACTTGTATGTAGTTATCTCGATGGTCTACAACTCTTGTTTTCCAGCCAACGTATGCCGTGCCTTTCATTCGTTTGCGTGGTATACGAGCGTATTTTTCTTGTAAATAGGCTTCTCTGGTTTTTGTCCCTGAGCGACTACGCCAACCTTCGGGTGCTTTACCATCGACTTCGTTGTAAATTCGAACTATCGCTTTTTCAGGGTCATACGGATCTTCAAGTACATCAGTCACCCACAGCATAATAGCTTCGCTTTCACGCAAACCGCCACCGTGCATTAAGAGCAACATAAGCTTATCTCTCAACGCAACTCGCGGATCTTTTGCTCCGCCAATACCATCTTTATAGAATGATTCCCAATGCTTATCTGGGAATGCTAAAGCATCGTCTTCGGCTTTCGTCAATGGAGTGCGTCCTTTCATTGTGCGAGCTTTACGGATGGTTCTATTAACGGTTTTATCTTCAATATGCCCAAGGAAGTCATTTTGTTTTTTTCGATACCATGCCGCATAATTCAAGCGTTGCTCATGAGGTGTGGCATCTCGCAAAGGGTTCATTGACTCTTCGCCAAGCTTGTTAGCCAGCCAATCAGTAAATGCCGTTAATCGATGAATATGTTTATTGACGTTATCAGTTGAGCTTGGCACCCAGTACAAGCCAGAGGGATCTAAACCATCTTCACCGATGGTGCCTGTGTAAAGACGCTTAGCAAAGGTTTGGAATAGCATTTTAGGATCTTCAAATAATCCTTTGTTGGCTTCCATGTAATCCAAGAGCAAAGAAGTGGCTTGTATAAAACCATTCATTAAAGCATTACTAGCACCATCAGCTTCCATCTTTAGCAAGTAATCGGTAACTGAACCAACTTCACCTTGTTCGGTGATCAAGATGGGGAGCTGACTTTTAATGCCAGTATTATCTTCTACGATAGTTGCTTTGACTT
>CAKZQF010000132.1 GCA_937139475.1 uncultured Gammaproteobacteria bacterium
ACAGGGTCTTTCATATCCATCTTGCTATGATCCATTTTGCTACAATCAGCTTTTTCTGCTTTTTTTGCATGCATTTTCGGATCATGAGCGGATGCATTCATTGATAAAGTAATTGCTGGTACTAATATCAAAGCGATTTTGCCTACAGTTTTAATAAAGTTAGTTTTCATGGTTTTCTCCTACGTTAGTGATTAAGGTTAATTTATATAAATTCATCGAATGCAATATTAGTTGCATCAACATTCTTAGTTTTCAAAAGATTTATCGTTGCCGACATCATATTCGGTGGGCCGCATAGATAAAATTCAACACCATCAATTTGACAAATCTTGTTAATATTTGATGTGAGTAAATCTTGAACATACCCCTTTGCTCCTGACCAGTTCTTATGCGGCCTAGACAAAACAGGGTAGTAAAAAAAATTTGGATATTTTCTAGAAAGCCTGTAAAGCTCATCTTTATATAACAAGTCCTCCTCAGTTCTAGCACCATAGAAAAAATAGATACCTCTAGTTTCCTTTCTTTCTTTTTGGTAGAAGCACAATTGCTCTTCAATCAATGATTTCAATGGTGCCATTCCAGAGCCTGCTCCGATAAGCATCATTGTTTTATTACTTGAAGGTTTAGCGTGAAAATCTTCAAATGGACCAGCCGCTTCTATTGTTTGCCCTAGCCCCAAATTGCATATGTAGCTAGAACCTACACCGGGATATATACTTTTATTTGGAGCATTTTGAATTTTGACGGTAAACTTTAACTCGTTAGTACCAGCTTCAATCTGCCCATCACCATTAGCTAGAGAATAGCTTCGACTACAAGCTTGATGCTCATACTCAAAATACTCAATATCACGCCAATGGTATTTGAAAGCGTCAGGAAGACGCGCTGGTATAGATATTCCTTTAGCTGGTGGTATATAGAAACGAAGATGAGCACCTGCTTTGAATTTTAATTTCTCACCACCAAGCACTTTAAAACGCAACTCTTTTATATAGGGACTAATAAACTCACTATGCGTTAATTCAAGAAGGTATTTTTTGGCTTTAGTAACGTCAATTAATGTTAGCCTCTTTGTTTCTGTTGCATCATGTTGACAAGCCAATCTGTAACCTTGTTGCAATTGTTCCTTTGTTAAAAGTACATGCTCTGCTGAAGTGACTTTAACACTGCTATCAAGACGTACTTTACATTGGCCACAAGTCCCGCCACCGCCACAGGTTGATGACAAAGCAATATCATGATCAATTAAACCGTCAAGTAAGTTGGTATTAGTAGCTAAATCGAATTCCCCGATAAGCTCCAGATCTTTATCAAATAGCGCCAAAGTTCGACTTTTGTTGCCAAAGCGAACTTTGTATTGACCATTAAAGAGCAGCTCAATAGTCCAAATAAAGCCAGTTAAGGAAAAGAAAAGCGTGAAAAGAGAAAATAAAATGATTTGAACATTATTGAAGCTTCCTTCAGTGCCATAATCCATAAAGTGAAGCATAAAGAAAATATCAACAAACCGTTTATCATCATTACTGTGTTTAATTATTCGACCAGAACCAGCATCAATATAAACGCTAGTTTGAATATAATCAGCATAGTTAACTTGCCACACTTCATTTTGCTCACGAGGTATATCTTCATATGGAGGTGATAATTTAACTGCATTTTTAATCACACCTTTACCATTGTAGGAAGACTGAGCCAGTTTTCTAACCATAGTTTCATCAATAACGACTGGCTCAGCGGTGTACGCATCAACCAAAGAGTAGTCATTGTCAAAATGGCTATATAAACCTTTATTATGAGTTAACA
The DNA here is from genome assembly GCA_937139475.1 of uncultured Gammaproteobacteria bacterium. Lineage (GTDB taxonomy): Bacteria > Pseudomonadota > Gammaproteobacteria > Enterobacterales > Psychrobiaceae > Psychrobium. Next base: position 1,804 of record CAKZQF010000132.1, read on the forward strand.
AATAGTAAGGGTGCTCTAATAGTGATATTTGTTTTAACGATACGACTTGTTTTGATTGAGATAAGACAAGCTGTGGTTCAACTAACCTATTAATATCAACTTGGGCAACAACGGGAGTTTGTTTATATTGATTTCCTGAAGCCTTTTGATGATCCATCAAATTAAAATATAAGCCTGTTCCTAACCATACTAGTAGTTGTAGGCCAACCAACAAGGATAGCCACTTATGTAGCTTTTTAAGGAGTAACATTATCTAGCTACTCCCATACTTTTATCTAATGTATTTTTTGCTCTGTTTTTGAAAATAACAAAGTAACTCAATACACCACCAGTAATTGCCGCAAAAATAGAAAAAAGTGTGAACCAAAAAAGTAGTTTATTACTTGGATCTTCTTCTTCGTAATCCATGACATGCAAACTAAACATCAAATCAAAGATTCGCCAAAATTCATGTCGCTTACTGACAAGCTTTCCTGTTTGAGCTGAAACATATATCGACGGACTGCCAAAATCATCAAAGTTAACCCGCCAAGCAGGTAATGCTCGACGGCTTAATTCAAACGGTGGATTATCTGTAATTAGTTCAGACTCAAGGACCGCACCATCACCACTGTAATAGTGTTTTGCAGCGCTAATAGCTACGACTTTGTTTAAGGGAGAAATCTTCTCCCCATTACTAGCATTTACAACATATTTTTCGTCATGCTCTGTAAAACGATAAACGGCTTGCTCTATAAAAACTTCAACGGCAATGTTTTTTGCGTCAGGATATTGCTTAGCTAATGCAGATAATGGGTAAGTAATTTCATCCACATTAACTTTAGCTTGGTGATTAACCACCAAACTATCACCATGGATATAGTCAATATCAAAAATAACCATATAGGCACCTGATATCGACCAAATCAAAAACTGCAAGCCTAAAAACAACATCAACCACCGATGAAGTTTCCGGCTAACCTTCAACGTTTTCATGCTCTATGCCTTGCTCGAAACATTTTTAATCGATGACGAACGCCACAAATAAAATAATGCAGGTAGAACAAGTAAAGTTAAAATCACCGCACTTAGCATTCCACCAACCATAGGTGCTGCAATACGACTCATCACTTCAGAACCAGTACCTGTGCCATATAATATTGGCAATAAGCCAACGATTATAGCTGCTGCGGTCATCATGACAGGACGTACACGTAAGCCTGCACCATGTAACACCGCTTGAAGCACATCAGCCTTCGTTGTTGAAATATCCTTTGACTGATGATCATTAATCATTTCGTGATAAGCCTGATTCAAATAAACCAACATAATCACACCTATCTCAACAGCAACCCCCGCTAGCGCGATAAAACCAACACCTACAGCGACAGAGAAGTTGTAGCCTTGGATATACATCAACCAAATACTACCCACCATAGCCAAAGGTAGAGTTCCCATGATCATTGCCACTTCAATAACATTTCTGAAGTTCAGATAAAGTAGAATAATAATAATGAACAAGGTTAACGGCACTACATAAGTCAATTTAGCTTTGGCACGTTGCATATACTCATATTGACCAGCCCACGCAATTGAGTAGCCAGCAGGAAGTTTTAACTTATCTTCAACAACCTTTTGTGCATCAACAACGTAACTACCAACATCCACACCTTCAATGTCTACAAATGCCCAACCATTTAATCTTGCATTTTCTGACTTTATTCCCGGAGGGCCGTCTTCAACGAGCACATTCGCAACATCGCCTAATGAGATCCTTTGTCCATTTGGTGTCACTATTGGTAGCAAAGATAATGTTTCAGGCGAATCACGATAGTCTTGTGGGTAACGTAAACTCACTGGATAGCGCTCTAAGCCTTCAACAGTTTTGGTGACATTCATACCACCAATGGCCGTAGCAACAACCTGCTGAATTTCGCTAATATTTAAACCATAACGAGCTGCTTTAGCGCGTTGTATATCAACTTTAACGTAACGCCCACCAGCTACACGCTCTGAATATACTGATGCTGTTCCAGGTACATCTTTCAAAATAACTTCTAATTGTTTACCGATGTCCTGAATTACCGATAAGTCAGGTCCTGCGACTTTAATACCAACAGGTGTCTTAATACCCGTAGCTAACATATCAATACGTGTTTTTATTGGCATCACCCACGCATTAGTTACCCCAGGGAGCTTAACTAAACCATCTAGCTCTTTTTTCAAACTCTCAGTAGTAACACCTTCTCGCCACTCTGAACGAGGCTTTAATTGAATAAAAGTTTCAATCATTGTTAAAGGCGCTGGATCAGTAGCAGTTTCCGCTCTACCTACTTTACCAAACACAGTTTTAACTTCTGGAACTGTTTTAATCAGCTTATCCGTTTGTTGTAACAGTTGACGTGCTTGCCCTATCGAAATACCAGGATAAGTTGTAGGCATATACATTAAGTCACCTTCATCAAGTGGAGGGATAAATTCACTACCAATCTTGTCAAGTGGATATATACCAATAGCAAGAACTGCCAATGCTGCTACTAAAGTTGTCTTTGGAAAACGTAATACCGTTTTTAGAGCAGGCATATAGATAAAGGTTAAAAAGCGATTCACCGGGTTTTTATGCTCAGGTAAAACCTTACCCCTTATAAAATACCCCATCAGTACAGGGACTAATGTAATCGCTAATGCCGCTGATGCTGCCATCGCATACGTTTTAGTAAAGGCAAGCGGAGCAAACATTCGCCCCTCTTGAGCTTCCAAGGTAAAAACAGGAACAAAACTCACCGTAATAATTAACAAGCTAAAGAATAGAGCAGGACCAACTTCACTGGCCGACTCCACTACTATTTTCCAGCGGTTTTCATTAGTTAACGGTGTTTTTTCCATGTGCTTGTGCATATTTTCTATCATTACAATAGCACCGTCGATCATGGCACCAATCGCAATTGCAATCCCTCCTAGCGACATAATATTCGCATTAAGACCTTGCATATGCATAACGATAAATGCCGTCAATATCCCTACAGGTAAACTCACAATGGCGACTAGTGACGAGCGGACATGAAATAAGAAAATGATACAAACTAGCGCCACAACGCCAAATTCTTCTAATAGCTTATAAGCTAAGTTATCAACAGCCCTTTCTATTAATGCAGAGCGATCATAAACAGGAACAATTTCAACCCCTTCAGGTAAGCCTTTCTTCAATTGCTCTAGCTTTTCTTTAACACCATTAATGACTTGCTGAGCATTTTCTCCAAAGCGCATAACGACGATACCACCAACAGTTTCTCCTTCACCGTTAAGCTCAGCGATACCTCGACGCATTTGTGGGCCAGTCCCAATATCTGCAACATCTTTTAGTAATAGAGGTGTGCCATTTTCATTGACTCCTAAAGGTATATTCTCTAAATCTTCAACACTTTTGAGATAACCAGTTGCTCTAACCATGTACTCGGCTTCTGCCATTTCAACAACAGATGCCCCGATCTCTTGGTTACCTTGCTTAATAGCCATTTGAATATGTGAAAGAGGGATCCCAAATGCTCTTAATTTTTCAGGATTAATTCTTACTTGGTATTGCTTAACCATACCGCCAAGTGCAGTAACTTCTGATACGCCAGGGACAGTTTGCAATTCATATTTTAAAAACCAATCTTGTAAACTGCGCAATTGACTTAAGTCTTGTTGACCCGTTTTATCAACTAAGGCGTATAAATATACCCAACCTACGCCTGTAGCATCAGGTCCTAATTGCGGTCGTGCATTGCTGGGTAAGCTAGGGGCTACTTGACTTAAATATTCAAGTACTCGCGAACGCGCCCAATACAAATCTGTATCTTCATCAAAGATGACATACACGTAAGAGTCACCAAAAAAAGAATAACCTCGAACAGTCACTGCGCCAGGAACTGACAGCATGGCAGTAGTCATCGGATAGGTAACCTGGTCTTCAACAACTTGTGGGGCTTGACCAGGGTAACTTGTTTTAATAATTACTTGCACATCAGATAAATCAGGCAGTGCATCAATAGGCGTTTTATTAACAGAATATAAACCAATGCCTACGAGTAAAAAGGTAGCGAGTAATACAAAAAATCGATTACCAACGGACCAACGTATTATAGAAGCAATCATAATAATCTAACTCCTATATTAGTGGTTTGAATGATCAACAACAGGTGCTTCTAATCTAGAAGTTTCACCCTGTTCATCACCTTGCCCTAGTGGGGCAATTTCAAAAATTACAAAATGTTCACCACGCACTTCAAAAGTAAACTTAACTTCCATCCCCTCAGAAAGTCCTTCAAGGCTAACATTGTGCCCTGTAATGAAATCTAAAGTAGCCGCAGGTCGTCCCCATTTTTCAATAGCAGTTCGACTAATGTTCACCATTCCATGATCGATCATTAACGAGTTAATTGTTCCAGTAACTGTCGCTGACGAGTCATCTGCCACTTCTTCAGTTACTTGGCTTGTATCACTTTCACTCATGTCGTCAGGAACATGGATGTTGCTAATTTTATAATCACCATTATCTTCTTTTGTCACTTCAACATGTAAACTCATCCCTTCACTAAGTAATGAGAAATCGACACTGTCCGATGCGATGAAATCCATCGTCATTTCTGGCCATTCCCATTCAGGTATCGCCTCATGAGCTAAAGTTAACATTTTATGATCTGCCATCATGCTCTCGATACTAGCTTGAACCCAAACAGAAGAAGGCATTGAAGCATCCGCTTCATCAACATCGCTATTCATTCGCTTGAAGTCTGAAGACTTACTCGATTCTGAATCTAATAAGAACTGTGCAGAACTAACAACTTTTTCCCCATCACGCACCCCTTCAAGTATCTCAACACTTTCGCTATCGTATCGACCTACAGATACTGCAACCGATTTAAAACTCCCCTCACCTAAGGCGAGAACAACTCTATCTTGGTTTCCTGTTCTAATAAGTGCTTCTTTAGGGATTAATAAAGCTTGTTCGTCACCTGTTGTGTGAATCGCAATTTGAGCAAACATATTTGGTTTGAATTCGCCTTCTTCATTTTTAAAACGAAGACGTACTTTCACAGTACGAGTTTTTGCATCTAGTGTTGGGTAAATATAATCAACTTTTCCTTGCCATGTTTTTCCTGGTAAGTAATCAAGAGTCATGGTTACTGGGGTGCCTGTTTTGACTTGACCCGCTTGGCGTTCAAAGACTTCAGCTTCAACCCACACTTCCGATAAATCACCAATTGACATTAAAGTAGAGCCAGGCTTAACAAAAAATCCTTCACGTATTTTTAAATTTTCCACCACGCCATTTTGTGGAGAATAAAAAGTAATTGTTTGCTGTACTTTCTTTGTTTTCTTAAGTTTTACTATTGATGATTTTGGAAGTTGTAATGCTGACAATCGATTTTCAGCAGCACTAATTAATCGGCTATTTTTACGATCTAATGCCAATAATAATTCTTCTTGGGCATTAACTAATTCTGGGGAATAAATTTCATAAAGGGGTTGCCCCTTCTTAACAGGATCTCCAATAGCCTTAACATATAGCTTTTCAATCCATCCTTGTACTCGTGGATGGATATGAACTAACTTATCTTCATCATAAGCAACATAACCGACTGTATTTATTTCAGTGTGCAATGATTTATAACTAACTATTGCTGTTCTTACACCGAGGTTATTTACAACATCAGGAGAGATACGAATTGTTCCGGGACCTTCATCAGGTCCTTTACCACCATCGTCGTAAACAGGTACTAAATCCATACCCATTGGTGACTTCCCTGGCTTATCTCTTTTGTAGTTCGCGTCCATTGGAGCTACCCAATAAAGCGGCTTCTTTTCAGCCGTTACAACAGAGCTTGCTTCCCCACTATTTGTCGGGGCCATAAAACTATAAACCCCAAATGTTAAAAAGCCACCGATAACCATGCCAATTACTATTGGCTTAATATTGTTGTTCATTATTCTTCTCCCGAAATAACAGTGAAACCACTATTATTTGATAAATTCATATTATTGTTACTAACGACAGGATCTATGCTGCCTATAAAAAGGTAATTAAGTTCTAGTAATAATTTCTGCTCTTCGACATTAAGCGTTAACTCATCTATTTCCGCATTTAATACAGCGATTCGTGAGCGAACTACTTCGGCAAAGTCACCATCATCATTGGTGTAGGCTGTTAGCGAAGCTTCAGCTTGATCATGGATTTGAGGCAGTAGCTTGTCTTTGTATAAGTTCTGTCTATCTTTCAATCGAAGTAAGCGCCCTTTTGCACTGGAGTATGATGCGAGCAATTTCCTCATCAATAATAATTTTTCAGTTTTTATAGCTTCTGTTTTTGAAATAGCTGACTTAACTTCTTTGTCCTGTCTATTATCTGTAAAAAGCGGCAAGTCAAAAGTAACCCCTACAGAGAACAAGTCCGCTCGACTATTTCCCATTGGATCATCATCACGGTAACCATAACTAGCATTAACTCCCCACTCAGGTTTGTATTTTTGCTTTGCCAATTTAATTCCAGTTTTTGTTGATTTAATTTTCTTTTCAACTGCGACAAGTGAAGGGTGGTTAGCAATATACTTTGCCAGTTCACTAGGGCGTAACCAGCTATCTGTAAGAACTATATTGCTATTTACTAGGTCAATTTGAGGTAATTGCTTAGTCAAAACGATATTATGAAGGTTAAAATCATCGTCTACATAAGTTTCACTTTGAGAACTTTTCTCTATAGAAAACTCTGTTAACCATTGAGACAACATACCTTCAAAGCGGTTTTGTTGTTGTCCTAAGACATCTAAACGATCTTCTAATCTTGTAAGCTCCAATTGCGCTCTTACAATATCTTGCTGCCTTGTTTTACCTAAAGTAGACGAATAACTTGCTTCAGCAACATCCGCTAACTGTTCAAAAAGTGTTCTGTTTTTTTCAATTAAAGCAATACTTTCTTGAACTCTGTATGCATCCAACCAAAGGCTACCAACAGTAACAGCTACTTTGGACTCTCGATCTTTTCGTTGATACGGGAATGATTCACTTTCAATCTTGAGTTGTTCTCGTTTAATCAACAATGTATCCCCACGAGGAAACATTTGAGATATGCCAACTTTCGCTTGTGTCATTCCCTCTTGTCCAAAATCAAAGCCATCTGTAGGTAAATTGGCTAACCCTATAGATACTTTCGGATCTGGTAACGTGCCTACGGCTGTACTCATCGCTTCAATAGCATTTTGCTTATGAACATTTCCCGTTAACCATGGATCATTCTTCTGCGCAGACTTGATAGCTTTCTCAAAAGTTAAGGCTGAACTAGAAGTAATAGTAGGAATATCAGCAGAATTTGCAGTTAGCACTGTAAGAGCTAACATACCCGCACAGTATTTCACGCTTAAACTTCTGATATTTTTAAATTTATTCATTAAAACTGCTCCTCATAAGATTGAACGCTAGCATAGACCTCATAAGCGCCCCCTTTCTTAAGTAATAACACTTTATAAGGTTGAAATTTATCACCTACTTCCATACCGGGAGTTCCCGCTGGCATTGCAGGAACGGATAATCCAATAACATCGTCAGAGTGTTTTTCTTTTAAAAATTTATGAATAAATTTGGCAGGAACATGCCCTTCAAATGCATAACCATCTTTTGATATAGCGGTATGACAAGAACGGTATCGAGGCTCTATTCCTTTCTCTTCTTTAACCGCTGTAAAGTTTTGATAATTATGAACTTTTGATTCGAACCCTTGCTCATTTATATGGCTAACCCATTTTTTGCAGCAACCACATGTAGGACTCTTATAAACCTCTAAAAGAATAGGGTGAGGTTTAGCATTTTGTGTTTTAGATGAAGTCACTGAAACTTCTTCTTTTGAACAACTTGCAATAGCAATGACTAAAGTAAAGGCAGCAACAGCCTTTAACGTGAATTTTTTGGAAAACATAACCCCCCCAAAGGGATATCAATTAATATTTGAATTGATTAGGTTATTCTTGATTTTGCTTAAAATACTTAAACGCAGAGATCAAAAAGCCTAATACAGATAATTTTCATATAAGTGAGCCAAATTTTAGGCACAATTATTCTGTATTTAGCTTAGTATTGGAGGTCTATA
>CAKZQF010000133.1 GCA_937139475.1 uncultured Gammaproteobacteria bacterium
TTTATTTTTAAACCTGCTGCTTGCGCCTTCTTTTTCAGCACAGCTTCAGCTGTCGGTGAACGGCAAATGTTGCCCATGCATACCATTAATACAGAAAATTTTGACTTAGAAAACAAACTCATGTCCTTGTTTAATTCAAGCTGACTAATAAAAAGATAGCATTGGACGTAGCCTAATACCAATTCGATTAAGTGATTCCCTATTCAGCGGGAGAAGCTTAGTCGAATTGCTATAATAGCCAGTCTAAAAACAAAAAAGGCTACCCGAAGGCAGCCTTTCATCAGTAAACAGTGCTTTAGGTATTAAAGCTTGTCAGCATTTTCGCTTAGGTAGTTAGCAACACCTGCTGGTGAAGCATCCATTCCTTTGTCACCCTGGTTCCAACCAGCTGGACAAACTTCGCCAACTTCTTGGTGGAATGCAAGAGCATCAACCATACGGATCATTTCATCAACGTTACGACCTAGTGGTAAATCGTTAACTACTTGATGACGTACATTACCTTCTTCGTCAATTAAGAAAGAACCACGGAATGCAACGCCAGCTTCTGGATGCTCAACATCGTAGTCTTGACAGATAGTGTGCTTAACGTCAGCAACTAGCGTGTAACGAACTGGGCCGATACCACCTTCGTTTACTGGCGTGTTACGCCACGCATTGTGGCTGAATTGTGAATCAATTGAAACACCGATAACTTCAACGCCACGTTTTTGGAATTCTTCGAAGCGATGGTCGAAAGCTAATAGCTCAGAAGGACATACGAATGTGAAATCTAATGGGTAGAAGAAAACAACCGCTTTTTTGCCTTTGATAGCTTCGCTAAGTGTGAATGAATCAACGATTTCGCCGTTACCTAGTACAGCTGCTGCAGTAAAGTCCGGTGCTGGACGACCTACTAATACGCTCATAATAATCTCCGTTTTGAGTTTGTGCTCGATAGCCGAGCTAAAAATAATAAATTGTTATTCGTCAGTTGCGTACTTTTCTGCCGTTTCTTTCAGAAGCGGCGCAAGTTCACCCTGCTGATACATTTCAAGAATGATGTCACAGCCACCAACTAATTCGCCATCAACCCATAACTGTGGGAAAGTTGGCCATTCAGCGTATTTTGGTAGCTCAGAACGAATTTCAGGATTTTGTAAAATATCAACATAGGCAAATTTCTCACCACAGCTCATAATAGCTTGTGATGCCTGAGCAGAGAACCCACAATTTGGCAGCTTCGGAGAGCCTTTCATGTATAAAATAATTGGGTTTTCTGAAATTTGCTGTTTAATTTGTTCGATAGTTTCCATTAGTGTTCCTTTGATTGCCGCATGCGGTTATAAATAACCTAGTAATAGAAGCAATTGTACCTGTTCAAGCATCGACACTAAACCCCATTATTCATAAGGGTTTAGTGTTTCTAAAAATAGTTGCCAAAGAGTACATTCATTTTTGACCCAAATCAATTTGTTGATGTATTATATCTAGGAATAATAATTAATGTGAGCCTTAAATAGGCAATTTATCTAGGAGAGAACGACAATGGCGTTTGAATTACCAGCACTACCTTATGCAATCGATGCATTAGCACCACACATTTCACAAGAGACTCTTGAGTTCCACCACGGCAAGCATCATGCAACATACGTAGCTAAACTAAATGGCCTAATCGAAGGTACCGATCTAGAAAACAAAACATTAGAAGAAATCGTTAAGACTTCTGAAGGTGGCGTATTTAATAACGCAGCACAAATCTGGAACCATACTTTCTACTGGAACAGCCTAAGCCCTAATGGCGGCGGCGCACCAACTGGTGCTCTAGCTGATGCGATCAATGCAACATTCGGTTCTTTCGAAGCTTTCGTTGCAGCATTTAATGACAAAGCAGTAAACAACTTCGGTTCAAGCTGGACTTGGTTAGTTAAAAAGGCTGACGGTAGCCTAGACATCGTTAATACCAGCAATGCAGCGACCCCGTTGACTGAAGCTGGTGTGACACCACTAATGACCGTTGACCTATGGGAACATGCTTACTACATCGATTACCGTAACGTGCGTCCAAATTACCTAAACGGTTTCTGGGCACTTGTTAACTGGGAATTTGCAAGCGCAAACTTCCAAGGCTAATTTTGACAATTAGTTCGGCAAAAGGAGCTCTAATAGCTCCTTTTTTTGTGCCCTTAAATAAATTGTTGGGAATTTTTTAGTCCTTTTGACTGTCTATATTAACTAAAGAACAAAAAAATAGTTAAAAAATAACTTCCATTTACAACCAGTTTTGGTCTAACTTTAATTAAAAGAAGGAATTAATATGGCTTAGTAGAAAGTCGTTAAATTAAGCCATCGCAAACTCAAGGGGAATGCTATGTCTATATTTAATCATTATCAAAATCGCTATGAGTCAAGCCAAGAAGAAGAGTATACACTCCAAGAATTTTTACAGCTTTGTAAACAAGATAGAAACTGTTACGCCAGTGCTGCAGAGCGCTTATTGTTAGCCATTGGCGATCCAGAAGTCGTTGATACAGCGACTGATCCAAGGCTAAGCCGCATATTCTCAAACCGAGTTGTCAACCGTTATCCCGCCTTTAAAGAGTTTTATGGTATGGAAGATGCCATCGAACAAATTGTGTCTTACTTAAAACACTCGGCGCAAGGCCTAGAAGAAAAGAAACAGGTTATTTATTTGCTTGGCCCTGTTGGTGGCGGTAAGTCTTCACTGGCTGAGAAGCTTAAAAGCTTAATGCAATTAGTGCCTATTTATCGACTAAAAGGCTCGCCAGTAAATGACCACCCACTGTCATTGTTTGATGCGGAAGCGGACGGTGAAATATTAAATAACGAATATAATATTCCAAAACGATACTTAAACACCATTATGTCGCCGTGGGCAGTCAAGCGTTTGCACGAGTATGGCGGCGATATTAGTAAGTTTAAAGTGGTGAAATGTTACCCTTCAATTCTAGATCAAATTGCGATTGCTAAAACTGAACCTGGTGATGAAAACAACCAGGATATTTCGGCACTTGTCGGTAAGGTAGACATTCGAAAGCTCGAACACTATGCACAAGAAGACGCAGACGCTTACGCATTTTCTGGCGCACTATGCCGTGCAAATCAAGGCTTAATGGAATTTGTAGAGATGTTTAAAGCGCCAATTAAGGTCTTACATCCTTTATTAACAGCGACTCAGGAAGGTAATTACAACGGCACTGAAGGCATTTCAGCCATTCCATTTAATGGCATCATCCTCGCCCATTCTAATGAAAGTGAATGGCAAACATTCAAATCGAATAAAAACAATGAAGCATTCTTGGATCGTGTTTATATCGTTCAGGTCCCTTACTGCCTTCGCGTCACAGAAGAAATGAAAATTTACGATAAGCTGTTACAGCATTCAGAACTTGTTAATGCGCAGTGTGCCCCAGACACCCTAAAAATATTGGCTCAGTTTAGCATTCTTTCTCGCTTAAGCGTGCCTGAAAATTCAAACATTAATTCAAAAATGCGGGTATATGATGGGGAAACATTAAAAGATACCGACCCTAGCGCCAAATCGATTCAAGAATACCGGGATGCAGCCGGAGTTACAGAGGGCATGAGCGGTCTTTCAACGCGCTTTGCTTTTAAAATTTTATCTCGGGTATTTAACTTCGATCAAAATGAGGTGGCTGCCAACCCTGTTCACCTGTTCTATGTGTTAGAGCAACAGATTGAGCGAGAACAATTTAGCGACGAGGTGAGTGAACGCTATCTAGAGCACTTAAAAGGTTATCTCATTCCACAATACATAGAATTTATCGGTAAGGAAATTCAAACCGCCTACCTTGAGTCTTATTCCGAATATGGCCAAAATATATTTGACCGTTACGTTACTTATGCGGATTTTTGGATTCAAGATCAAGAATACAGGGATCCAGAAACAGGACAGTTATTTGACCGTTCAGCGCTCAACGATGAACTAGAAAAAATTGAGAAGCCAGCAGGAATTAGTAATCCAAAAGACTTCCGAAATGAGATTGTTAATTTCGTTCTTCGTGCCAAAGCAAATAATGCTGGTAACAACCCAACTTGGACCAGCTATGAAAAACTTCGCACAGTTATAGAAAAGAAAATGTTTTCTAATACGGAAGATCTATTACCTGTCATTTCATTTAATAACAAAACTTCCACCGAGGATCAGAAAAAACACGCGGATTTCGTCGAGCGAATGACTGATAAAGGCTATACCCAAAAACAAGTAAGATTGCTAACAGAGTGGTACTTGCGCGTACGTAAGGCATCTTAAACATGAGGGGGGCGACATGGCACATTTCATCGACCGCCGACTCAACGGTAAAAACAAGAGTTCGGTAAATAGACAGCGTTTTATTCGCCGCAATAAAGCGCAGATAAAAAAATCGGTAAGCGATGCGATCACCGACCGTAGCGTCACAGATGTGGATACTGGAGAGCAAATCGTTATCCCTAAACGTGACCTGAGCGAGCCTTTCTTTCATCAAGGACACGGGGGAATTCGCGAACGAGTTCATCCTGGCAATGATCAGTTTCAGCGCGGCGACAAAATTGAGCGCCCACCATCAGGGCAAGAAGGCCAAGGCAGTGGCGAAGGCGATGCGAGCGACTCGGGTGAAGGCAAAGATGAGTTTTCGTTTGAGATATCACGAGACGAGTATCTCGATTTATTATTTGAAGACCTGGAATTACCGAACTTGGAGAAAAAAGAAGTCTCTAATATCGAAGAAAGAGAGATAGTACGGGCCGGTTACTCAAGTGTCGGACTACCAAATAACATCAATATTATCCGCAGCCTACGTAAATCACAAGCAAGGCGCATCGCAATGTCCGGGAGTAAGCGTAAAGAACTACGGGTACTAGAGCAGCGCCTAAGCGAGCTGCAACCATTTGGCGATGACAAAGAGACGGAGATAGTTCAGCTTAAAAATGACATTGAAAGCCTCAAAGAACAGATTGCCAAGGTGCCCTTTATCGATGATTTCGATCTTCAGTTTAATAATTACATTAGCCAGCCTTGCCCCTCATCGCAAGCTGTAATGTTTTGCTTAATGGATGTCTCCGGTTCGATGGATCAAGCAACCAAAGATATTGCCAAGCGCTTTTATATATTATTGTATTTATTTCTATCGAGGAATTATAAAAAAATTGAGGTGGTTTATATTCGCCACCACACCCAAGCTAAAGAAGTCGATGAACACGAGTTTTTTTACTCACAAGAAACTGGCGGTACCATCGTTTCTAGTGCACTAAAGCTAATGCATACTATTCAACAATCGCGCTACCCTGCACATCAATGGAATGTATATGCTGCGCAAGCCTCTGATGGCGATAACTGGGCCGACGACACACCGCTTTGCCATAAGTTACTCGAGGAAAACATTCTGCCTAACGTTCGTTATTTTAGTTACATCGAAATTACCAACCGTGCCCATCAATCGCTATGGGATGCCTATGAAAAATTAACCGAAAAACGACCTGAGTTTGCCATAAAACATATCAAAGAAATTGCGGATATTTACCCGGTTTTCCGCGAGCTTTTTGGCAAACAACAGGCATTTTAGGCGTTAGCATAAGGAGCGGCTATGGATAACACGAATACATTGGACAACACATCAGATTGGACATTTGAAAAACTTGAGAGCTATCACGCCAAAATAAAACAAGTGGCTCAAAGCTACCGGCTCGACACTTACCCGAATCAGATTGAAATCATCACCTCTGAGCAAATGATGGACGCATACTCCAGCGTTGGCATGCCAATTGGTTACAGTCATTGGAGTTATGGCAAGAAGTTTATCCAGACTCAACAAGGCTACCATCGTGGGCAAATGGGGCTGGCCTATGAAATTGTCATCAATTCAAATCCATGTATTGCCTATTTAATGGAAGAAAACTCAATGACTATGCAAGCATTAGTCATTGCGCACGCTTGTTATGGTCATAACTCGTTTTTCAAAAATAATTACTTATTTACGACTTGGACAGATGCCGACTCAATTATTGATTACTTGGTTTTTGCCAAAAAATTTGTCAGCGAATGTGAAGAGAAGCATGGAATTGAAGCAGTAGAAAACTTGCTGGACTCTTGCCATGCACTAATGAATCTTGGTGTAGATAGGTATAAACGGCCAACAAAAATATCACTACATGATGAATTGCTGCGTCAGCAAGAACGTGAACAATACCTTCAATCGCAAGTGAATGATCTATGGCGCACAGTGCCAAAGTCCGGTCCAAAAGATGAGTTACTGAAAAAGCATTTTCCCAGTGAACCTCAAGAGAATATCCTTTACTTTATTGAGAAAAATGCACCACTACTAGCCCCTTGGCAGCGGGAAGTGATACGTATCGTGCGTAAAATATCTCAATATTTTTACCCACAAAAGCAAACCCAGGTGATGAATGAAGGGTGGGCTACTTTCTGGCATTACACCATATTAAATACATTATATGACGATGGTTTTGTGGGGGAAAAGTTTATGCTTGAATTCCTCCACCATCACACGAATGTAGTCCATCAACCGGCATATAACAGCCCTTATTACAACGGTATAAATCCCTACGCGCTCGGTTTTTCTATGTTTGTCGACATTAGGCGAATATGTGAAGAGCCCACTGAAGAAGACCGTCATTGGTTTCCTGAAATCGCTGGCAGCAACTGGCTAGATACCCTTCACTTTGCCTGTAAGAATTTCAAGGACGAGAGCTTTATTAGCCAATACCTGTCCCCTCATCTGATGCGTCAAATGAAACTATTTAGTGTCACAGACGATAGCGACCTAAATTACGTCATCGTAGACTCTATCCATAATGAGGAAGGCTATCGCGCCATAAGAGAAAACCTTGCTAAGCAATATAACTTAAGTAACTTAGAGCCGAATATTCAAGTGTATGACGTGCAAGTCGATGGCGATCGTTCGATGACACTGCGTTACTATCCACATCAGTCAATTCCATTGGGCGATAGCACCGACCAAATGCTTAAGCACTTACATCAACTATGGGGTTTTGAAATCAAACTAGAGCAAGAGATGGACAGTGGCGAGTATGAAACACTAGCCACTTGCCCAAAGCATGCGAAATAGAGATTAAGAAAACTTAGTCTAATAATTTTTCTAACTTGTCGCCAAGCAATTGGTGACGCCAGCTCGACATGAGTACCGGGAGCTCTGGCTCGAGATCTTCTGCGATGGGATTCCAGTGGAAAGAAAGTGTCTCGTGAATCAGTTTTTTAGAAGCAATCATTTCTTTAGGAATATCGACTTCGCCAGCAACTTCTTCAACAAGTGCTTTAATCGCTTTAAAAGATTGCTTGTATTTAGGGTAGTCAATTAACCGAATCACTTTTTCTGGGTAAGTTTTTTGCTCAAGTCCTTTAGAAATAAGTCCTAACACTGTTTTTCCGTGACGTTTTATCATCATCGGATGAATCCCTTCAATAGCCCTTAGTCCATTAAGGCTTGTTGGTAACAGCTTAGCGATTAAAAATAGTTCACTGTCCTTAACAATGAATCCCTGGGCCAAATTTCGCTTCACCGCTTCATTTTGACGCCATGCAGCTAGCAGTTGTAGTACCGACAGTTGCTGGCGGTCAAGCTGCCATGCATTGCTAACATCTAAATACTTTTCCATTGCAGGTTTATTGCTTGTTTTAACAGCCAAGCGTGCACACTCTTGTTGGCAAATAGCTTCTTTGCCCGCCTCTTTTAACCTGGCAAGTAATGGCGTGTATAGTTGATACAGATAATAAACGTCATTGGCCGCATAGGTTAGCTGTGCATCGGTTAAAGGTCTGGCAAGCCAATTAGTTCGCGATTCACCTTTATCCAATTCTATATCACAAAACTCTTTCACCAGCTTTGCATAACCAAGGCTTGCACCTAGGCCAACTAAAGCCGCCGCTACCTGACTATCAAATAGTGGGCTTAAATTGACACCGGCATAATGCCTAAACACTTCAAAGTCTTCACTGCCAGCATGTACTACCTTGGTGATGTGTTGTGCATCAAGCAACGACCAGAAACAACTAAGGTCGCTAATTGCTAGCGGATCTATCAATGCCAAAATCTGGCCATCATAAACTTGAATAAGCCCTAAAGCAGCATGATATGTACGCTCACGTACAAACTCGGTATCTAAAACAAGTAATGATGCCTTGTTGTAGTGCTGGCATAACTCATCTAATGCGACTTGAGTATCGATATAACGGTATGTGACCACGTATTTATTCCTGTCAGTTACTGATTTACTGACGTTATCGAACAAAAAAGCCAGCATTTATGCTGGCTATTATATCTTATTTGTTCGCTTAGTTTAGTGATCACATCAACTTAATTTTTCTTTTAAGCTGACTTAGCAATCTCTTCTTCACGCAATGAACGTCTTAGGATCTTACCAACGTTAGTTTTAGGTAGCTCATCTCTAAACTCAATCAGCTTGGGTACCTTGTAACCCGTTAACTGCTCGCGACAATGTTCAATTAGCGCTTTATCGCTAAGTTCGTGTTGTTTCTTAACCACAAAAACCTTGACCACTTCGCCTGAAACATCGTGTGGAATACCAATGGCAGCAACTTCAAGAACACCTGGATGCATCGCACAGACATCTTCAATCTCATTAGGGAACACATTGAATCCTGATACAATAATCATATCTTTTTGACGATCAACGATTTTACAAAAACCCTTTTCGTCTATCGTTGCAATGTCACCGGTTCCAAACCAATCACCATCCATAACTTTGGCCGTTTCAGCCTCGTTATTGTAATACCCTTGCATTACCTGAGGCCCCCTCACCTGCAGCTCACCAGGTTCGCCTAACCCCGCTTCAACACCATCTTCGGTCATGATACGGACATCGGTTGATGCACACGGCAAACCGATATTACCAGTGAAACCAGTGGTATCATATGGCGGCACCGTAACCAATGGGCAACACTCAGTAAGACCATAGCCTTCCAGTAACACCGTACCAGTCACTTCTTTCCAGTCTTGTCCAACGGCCCGTTGCACCGCCATACCACCACCTAGTGTTAGTTTTAACGATGAGAAATCAAGCTGGCGAAATTCCTTGTCGTTGAGCAGCGCGTTAAACAATGTATTTACCCCGGTTAACGCGGTGAATTTGTACTGACTTAGCTCTTTAACAAAGCCTGGAATATCACGAGGATTGGTGATTAGTAAATTTCTGGCACCATACTTCATAAACATTAAGCAGTTAGCGGTTAATGCAAAGATATGGTAAAGCGGTAATGCTGTAACAACGGTTTCTTTGCCTGCTTCAATTTGGCTACCGTAAGCGCCTGATGCCTGTTCTAGGTTTGCCACCATATTTCGGTGACTTAGCATTGCACCTTTTGACAAGCCTGTGGTGCCGCCAGTGTATTGTAAGTAGGCAAGGTCATCGCCACAGATATTGGGTTTTATATATTGGCTGTAACTACCTTTCACCAAGGCTTTACGCATCGATATAGCACCAGGAAGATTAAACTTTGGCACCATTTTTTTGATGTATTTTACGGCGAAGTTAACCAAGGTTCGTTTTACCGGGCTAAATTGGTCGCCAAGGCTGGTCACAATCACATGCTCAACCGGTGTTTTATCTACCACCTTCTCCAAGGTATCGGCGAAATTAGTAATTACAACAATCGCCTTTGCCCCCGCATCATTAAGCTGATGTTCCAGTTCTCGTGGGGTATACAGTGGGTTTACATTGACCACAACTAACCCCGCACGAAGCGCACCAAACATGGCGATTGGATACTGCAAGACATTAGGCATCATAATCGCAATGCGATCACCTTTGACTAACTTGAGTTCATTTTGTAGGTAGGCACTGAAATGGCGGCTTTGCTCTTCCAAGTTACGATAGGTAATTACATGTCCCATATTGGCGAACGCTGGCGCATCAGCAAACTTCTGAACGCTTTCTTCAAATACATCAACTAGTGATGCATAGGCATCAGGATTAATCGTTGCTGGTACATCTTTAGGGTAACTATCTAGCCAAACTCTTTCCAAAACAAACTCCTCGTGCACATTACTCATGACGCTATTTAGTAATAAAATAGGCATGGCTGGCAATTCTAATTTTTAAACATACGTTTAATAATCCCACAACAAGAGACAAAAGAACAGAAGAAATAGAGCTTTTACCCTAATTAAGCGTAAATCAAATCTTACATACTAGCTTGCACAGCTATGCTTTGAGGCTGTTTTATTGAAAAGATGCAGTCAAAGCAGCATTAGATATCATATTGGCGCAATTACATTTATTAACTACTTAGCGCGCTTATCCCCTTTAAACCGCCGGTTAACGCCATAGTAAATCGCTGTTCTAATTTATTCTACCTAAGTACAGCAAGATCGCTTAATTAATGGAATTGGTATAAAACTGCCGATAAATACACAAAAAACTACCACCAGCCAAGCTATTTCTCTGGGATTCTCATGCGCTGAAACGCGCACTAATTTCAGTCCCAGTTCAGATAAGTATTTCCCCGTTAAAGCCGCCAATGTAGGTATGAATAGACCCATGAAGGTGAGCTTCATCTGTTATCAAAACAATAAGAGGCCGAATATCCTTGAACCCAGCCAAATACCATCAAACTGAAACTACTTTGCAGTGTTGCTTTAATTAGGAACCCAGGGCCCATGTGTATTGGCGTGAACGGCATTAGTTAGTCAGGCTTTTTACGCCAACAACCCATGGTTCGAGCCGACTTCCCCATTTTATGTCAACGGCATAACGTGGTATGGCTTCACTTTGCCGACCTAATCTAGTCAGGCCCGACAAAACCGATGTATGTTCCAGTGGCACCATTATATTACTTACTGATAAACGCCTTAACATCAGGCTATAGTAGTTATCGTTGCTGTAATAGGGTTTAGCTATCCCTTTAACAATAAGTATATTTTCGTGTTCGAAAAACTTAGTCGCCAACGATTCGTAGTTAGCTGAGACTTCGACAAAAAATAAGCGGCTATTGGTTGTTTTTTCTCTCGCTAAGTCTTTACGATAGCGTTTCTCCTCACGCTCATTAGCCTTATTTGGCTGCTCTTTTGCAATGGCTAAAGCAGCCTGATGGGTTTCACTGGCTTTTGCTATTTCAGCTTTATGTAACGCACCATCATATTCAAACGCCCAGTAAAGCTCTCGCGACTCCACCCAATGATTAGCTTTATCCTCAATATCCTTAAAACCCAGCGCTAACAATTCCCCCTTAGTTAGCTCTATCACTCTAGCGCCATAGCGTTGGTAGCGTTCATTAGTCCCCGTAGGTCTTCGCCAGTTAATAAAAAGTGAAATGCCCGAATTTTCTTTATGCGCACCATGGGTGTATGACAAGGCTAGCTCCCTTTCGGTAAGTGTTAGCTGGCTTGTAGGGTCCCCCATGCGGTTATAGGCAACACCACTCAACGCCACCAAGTTTGTGCCAATTAAGATAGCCAGACCCATTAACAAGTAATTTTTCATCGCCCAGCCCCTTTTTGCAAACTACTCAAGCGAAGTCGCTTAAATACCATTAACGCCAGCAGCGCCGATAATCCCAGAATAAAGAAAAATACATATTTGGGCATCCACTCCCACCACCAGTCGAAAAACTTAGTGTAGAGAAATAAAATAAAGAAAATGTTTGCGGTATTGGTTACTTCGCTCCAATGACGCTTAACACCCAGCCAAATAGCAAATGCAGAAAGAGCAAAGCCAATTATTTGATAAAAGCCTTCGATCAACTCAGGGGACCAATTCAAATAACTTATTCTGCCCCAGTTTGAGAGAATTAGGATTGGCAGAAATAGCATTATCATTGCCGTTACCCAGTAGATAGCTTCAAATCCAGTGTATCGATTATGCGTTGTTAATTGGGGCAGCATAAATATGATCAAACTAGGAATGAAAAAGTGTTCAGGCCTTTCACCAAAGCTAATCCAATAAACACCGCTCCAACTACCAAGTTTCATCGCGATAAAGCTACTAATACTCACGATGCCAAAAAACAATAACAATCGCGCGTTGCACGCATAGGCAAGCAGGAAGCTAAAAGCTGCCCATACGGCAAATGCATTGGGGGAAGGTGTAATATTAAAAATTTGACCGAGCATCGAAAGGTTTAATACAAAGCAGGACAAACTTACTAGTGCCGCTATCTTTGAGAAATAGGCACTATGTTCTTTTTTAGCAAGATGCAGCACCAATAATAATAAAGCGATGGGGGCTATAATCAGAATGCCGACTTGAATTGAGGTGCCAAGGTAGCCCCAAAACTGATAAAACAGAAAGAAAATGCTTGTTGCCATAGCCAATGCACCAAGCAGTGACGCTATTTTCATGCCTATCGTCAATTGCTTGGATTGAATACTTGTGTCCACGTCATAAGCCGCAGCAAGCTTGTTTAGCAATTGACTATGATAGTCCCTAATCTGTTCAGTCTGCTCTGCCGATACTGCAAAAATGCCATCTCTTTCCAGCACAACGACTTCTTGTTGAAAGGCATGAATTTGGTCAACACGTTGTTGTGCATCGGCTTGAGAAAGCTGCTTTTCTTCCATTAAAAGTCTCTCCTTTGTTGAGTTTTATTTTGCCGTTATTGTTAAACAGAACAAATAAAACATAAGAACCAACCACCTACCTCACTATAATAATACAACAAAAATCAGGAAAAGAAGCTGAGGCTTCACTTTCCAACACCTTACTTTAGCAGCAATACATTCAAATCCAGTTAATTAATAAAGTGCTGAATTGCTTGCGCTATTGGTTCTGGTTGCTCCATATGCACATGATGACCACCAGCGTAATGTAAGCATTCAATTTGTCTCACAGCCGCTTTACGGCTCGCAAACGATTCACGCGCAAACACCAGTCCACTCTCACCAATAATTAAAAGGATTGGCGCAGTAATCGCACTAATAAAATCTAGTACCTGCTCCTCAGTCAGCCGTATTGGCGAGAGGTTACGCAGCCTTGAATCACTACGCCACGTATAACCACCATCAACTTCAAGACTACCTCGCTCAACCAACAATGTGGCTATGTCTCGGCTAAAATCCCCGGCCTGAGTTCGAGCCGTTATCGCACTATCAAGTGATGGATGTATTGTTTTTTTCTTATTTTTTGGCCGCGCTGAGCGTTCAATTGATTTTCTTAAATTGGTCACACTTTCATGA
Source organism: uncultured Gammaproteobacteria bacterium (assembly GCA_937139475.1). Classification (GTDB taxonomy): domain Bacteria; phylum Pseudomonadota; class Gammaproteobacteria; order Enterobacterales; family Psychrobiaceae; genus Psychrobium. The sequence goes on from CAKZQF010000133.1 coordinate 13,170, forward strand.
GGTTTAGCAGCAAGAGGACCAAAGGATTCAATCATAATTAGCTTTTCGACACGCTCGCTAAAGGTGCCTGCAAAAATAGAGGCCACAATGCCGCCAAGAGAGTGGCCTAAAATGGTTAGCTTATTACAGCCATATTCAGACTCCAGGTAGTGACTTAACGCATGAAGATCGAAAACATAATCGGCAATATGATAACTAGCGCCAGCTGCTCTGTGCATCGAATGACCATGGCCAGGCCATTCAATTGCAAGAATATGATAATCAGCAAGGTGCTGTGCAAGCGGTATAAAACTGGCCGCATTATCCAGCCAACCATGTAATGCCAGTAAGATTGGCTTGTCTGGTGAACCGAAAGACAGGCCAGCTAAGGTGATGTGCGGAAGTTCGATGGTAATATTTTTCATGTGTTTCCTGTTTTCTTTGGGTATAGCCGGTAGAGCACAAATAGCCCCCACCCAAGCCAAATGAGTACCCAAACCAACGCCGGGATTAATGTCTGCTGTTCGAGAGAAAAGCTATCCCCGCTGTTGCTAAAAAGTAAATAGAGAGGACTATAAATTGCGTTAAACAATACGACAACAGCAATAAATCGAACGATATGATTAAATATTTTCTGTTTCGCAAGTTTTAACAGCGCGACCAGTAATAGCCCGACAAGCAACAAAATTGACGCGGTGACTAAGCTTGAAACCCACAACAATAACGTCACAACAAACATCGCGATTAACAAACCAAAGGTAAATTTAGCGATGTTTACCCGCTCTGCGCTTTGGAATAAAAGAGCGCCCCACAGCGGCGCGCCAAAATAGCCGCTAAAGGTGATAACAAATTGCGAGCCACCTAATGAAACAAGATGCCCCGCACCGTTTAATTGCAAAGCAAACTCTTCAATTTGTCCACCGGTAAGTATTGCCGCGATTCCATGGGAGAGTTCATGAAAGATTGTGGTGAGATAAAGGAACGGCACCGATACAAAAGGGATAAAGTTAATTAACAGTGCGAAAATACAATAGTATAGGAAAAATGCTCGAGGAGTATATATCAAGCGAATGTATCAATACCAACTAGGCGCTGGATCTCTTCACGTTTAGGGGCATGCAGTACTGATTGATAACTAGAAATGGCCAATCGTTGATTTCCCTGAGGGTTGTCATAAATGGTTTTATTCTTTTGATGCTCAGCCGCAACAATTTGATATTCGGAAGCTGATAGTGACTCTTTATTGGATTGTTTATCGTTAATTTGGCTATGCTGTGCTAATGATTGCTCATTAGCACGAGCCGTTTCGTTATTAATACCCGTTTTATTTAGCTCACCACTACCTGCAACAGAGCGTTGCTCTATTGTTCTGGGGGATTGAGAGTGAGTATAAGGCTGGTTATTAATATTCATTGATTAAAATTCTAGCATACCCCAACGCTATTCTCTACCGGGTAATTTTTGCCAAGTCACTGTATCTCTAACATATACTGGCGCGGCATCTTCTACATCAACCGCCTTGTCCGATGTCCAAGCATCTTTAGCTAACTTGGTCATTGCTTTGGCATGCGGGTATAAAATATCGTCCAAAACGGTAATGTTGGCCAGTTCAGATAGTTGAGGATAAACTTTCCATGCGCTGCCAACACCAACGTATTGCTGCGCTGAAAAAGAACCTTGCTTTAAGTTCTCCGGGCTCATTACGACTTCTTCGTCAACAAGTACAGCCAGGCCATTTATATTTTGATAAATCCCCCAGTAGACTTCCCCCATCCGAGCATCAATTGCGGCCATAATATGCGTGGCGTTATGTTCTTCAATAGCTTGCTGTGCCATCGCGGCCAGTGTTGAGAGCGCAATCACAGGTTTATTTGCACCCAGTGCCAGCCCTTGCATTATTCCGGTACCAATACGTACTCCAGTAAAGCTACCTGGACCTCTGCCCCATGCAATAGCATCAAGATCTTTAGCAGTTAAATCAGCTTGTTTAAGCAAACTATCAACCATCGGCAGAACCATTTTCGTGTGGCTCTGCGGGGTAATATCAAATTGCCATTCAACGCAATCGTTGTAGGCTAAAGCCACTGAACAGGCTTCGGTTGATGTATCAATAATTAAGATTTTTTCAGACATTTTGTTTCGCTTTACTCTTATTTTTCTTTATCAGGAAGCTTCATCTGCGATGCTTTCTAAATAATTAATCACTTGCTTAAGGTCTCTAGTACGTTTCATATCCGGCAAGCTTTGAAGAAACACCCTACCGTAAGGTCTCGTTATAATACGGGTATCACACAAAACTAACGCACCTTGATCATGTTGATCACGAATTAGCCTCCCTGCCCCCTGTTTTAATGCGATAACAGCTTGAGGAACTTGTACCGCATCAAATCCTTCGATTCCCTGCTTTTTCTTGTCCTCCAATCTCGCCTTTAATAGCGGATCATCTGGGGATGCAAAAGGTAATTTGTCTATGATAACACAGCGCAGCGCATCACCTCTAATATCTACCCCTTCCCAAAATGACGCTGTTGCCAATAAAACTGCGTCACCATCCTCAACAAACTCTTTAAGTAGTTTTTGTTTACTGTCGCTTCCCTGAACCAGTAATTGTTGTGAAATGTTGTTCTCCAGTAACGCCTGTAATCGATTAAGTGTTGAAAAGCTCGTCACTAATATCAGGACACCACCGTTGCTCGCTTCAATGAGTACACTAATGGTTTGCGCTAGTTGTTCAACATATTGAGGATTGGAGGGTTCAGGCAGATACCGCGGTACGCAAAACATGGACTGCTTCTGAAAATCAAATGGGCTTTCCAGTGACAGTGTCTTTGCACTATCAAGGCCTAGCTGTTGCTTGAAATGGTCAAATTTATCATCAACCTTTAACGTTGCTGAAGTAAAAAGCCAAGCGGTATCGAGCGTTTCGATATGCTCTTTGAATTTATCTGCTATCGACAAGGGGCTGATATTTAATTGCAAGTGGTGCCTCGTGGCTTCATACCAGACACTGGAACCAATCTTTTGCCCACTGCGAAATAAATCAAACAAACCTTTAATTTCTAACAAACGCTCAAAACAGTTATCTAACGTATCACTACGCCCCAATGAAAGCTTAATCACCTGATATAAGAAATCGAGATTAGTCGCTAACTGCTCAAATGCATTGGCCACATCTTGGCGTTGTAGCACTTGCCCCCAATCACCACGCTCGCCATTATGAGCAAAGCATAAGCGCAATTGGTCACTACAACGCTCCACAATTTGCGCAGCTTTTAAAAGCTGCTTGGTATCTTTTAACTCAGTGTAATAGACATGGCTAACATCGGTAGCTAACTCTTTGAGTCGTCGTGAGGATAATGACTGACCAAAGTAACCACAGGCGATATCGGGAATCTGATGTGCCTCATCGAATATCACTAAGTCACTTTGAGGAATGAGTTCCCCAAAGCCTGTATCTTTAAGCGCCATATCAGCAAAAAACAAGTGGTGGTTTACCACAATGATATCAGCCTCCATCGCTAGGCGACGCGCTCGCAATAAATAACATTCCTCAAAATATTCACATTGTCTACCGGTGCAATTTTCGGCGGTAGAGGTAACAAACGCCAGAGCCGGGGAATTCTCTTGGATACCAGGAACATCGCCCAAATCTCCCCCGATTGTATGCGAAGACCAGCGTTTTATTTGCAGTAAATCATGCTCAATTAACTCATTACCTGTCGCCCCTTGGCGTTGTGCACGCTTAAACCTGTCGATACACAAATAGTTTGCCCTGCCTTTGAGCAGAGCCGTTTTAAGTGGTTTGTTTAAGGCTTTTTTGACGATTGGTAAATCTTTATAAAACAACTGCTCTTGAAGTGCTTTTGTTCCAGTACTAACTATCGTTTTAGCGCCACTAACGATAGCTGAGACTAAATAAGCAAACGTTTTGCCGGTGCCAGTCTGAGCCTCCACGATCAGTTGTTGTTTTGTGCCAACCGTTTCGGTGACCGCACAAGCCATTTGTGTTTGAACTTCACGCTCTTGAAAACCTTCAATAGCGTCCGATAGCGCACCGCCGCTGGCAAAAGATTGTTTTACGTCTGTGACGGAATGACCCATAGATAGAAATGATTGTGATAACGAAGTTGACTGCCATTATGAATAAAAACACTCAATTTAGCGACAAAAACTTACTTTAATGTATTCTTAAAAATAACAAAGAATCGAACCTTTCATGTCATCATTTTTATGATGCATGCGGGATTCAAAAAAGAAAGGGATCACAACAGGTAATTTTCATTAGCATCAGCGAAGCAGGTTATGCAGTCTCTAACGACTAAAGCATAAGGCGTTGACAAAGGATAAAAAAACCACTTCAAATGAAGTGGTTTTTTATTGTAAATAAGAGATTACTTATCTTGCTTTGCCCAAGTATCACGTAAACCTACCGTTCGATTAAAGACCGGCTTTTCGCTCGTGAAGTCATTACAATCAGCACAGAAGTATCCTTCACGCTCAAACTGGAAAGCTTGTCCAATCGGCGCATTAACAAGCGATGGCTCGACAACGGCATTTGCATGAACAACTAAAGAATCCGGGTTGATAACGCTTGAGAAGTCTTCTTCAGCTCCTGGATTAGCGACGGTAAATAAACGATCGTAAACACGCACTTCAGCCTGAACGCCTTCGCTGGCACTAACCCAGTGGATTACGCCCTTAACACTACGACCATCTGCAGGCTTTTTACCTAGTGTTTCTGGGTCATAACTACAATAGACAGTAGTAACCTGACCATCGCTATCCTTATCACAACGTAGCGCTTTAATTACATAACCATTACGTAAGCGAACTTCTTTATCGATCACTAAACGTTTGTACTTTTTATTTGCTTCTTCTCTGAAATCAGCACGGTCAATATAAACTTCACCCGTAAATGGAATAGTACGCGTTCCCATCGTTTCATCTTTTGGATGATTGGAGGCGGTTAATTGCTCTACTTGTCCTTGCGGATAGTTTTCGATAACCACTTTAATAGGATCTAATACAGCCATTGCTCGGGGGGCTTTTGAATCTAAATCTTCGCGAATGCAGCTTTCAAGTGCACTCATCTCAATGACATTTTCTTGTTTTGTAACACCAATTCGCTTACAAAACTCAACGATTGATGCCGGTGTGTAACCACGACGGCGTAAACCAGCGATTGTCGGCATCCGAGGATCATCCCAACCATCAACAAGCTTATTCTCAACTAACGCTGCAAGCTTGCGTTTAGACATCACCGTATATTCTAGATTTAAGCGAGAGAATTCGATTTGCTGAGGGTGCGCTTCAATAGAAATATTGTTTATCACCCAGTCATAGAGTGGACGATGATCTTCAAACTCTAAAGTACATAACGAATGAGTGATCCCTTCAATCGCATCGGAAATGCAATGGGTGAAGTCATACATCGGATAGATACACCATTTATTGCCAGTCTGATGATGCTCAATAAAGCGGATGCGGTAAATAATTGGGTCACGCATTTTAATATTAGGTGATGACATATCGATTTTAGCACGCAAACTATGACTGCCTTCAGCAAACTCGCCTTTGCGCATACGCTCAAATAAATCTAGGTTTTCTTCCACGCTTCTGTCACGCCACGGGCTCGGCTTGCCTGGTGATGTTAACGTACCACGATATTCACGCATCTGCTCAGCATCAAGCTGACAAACAAATGCTTTACCATTGGAAATTAGCTCAACCGCATAGTCATACAAGGTATCAAAATAGTTCGAACTGTAACGCTCTTCACCGGCCCATTCAAACCCCAACCAAGACACATCTTCTTTAATTGAGTTAACAAAATCAATATCTTCTTTGGCAGGGTTAGTATCATCAAAACGTAGGTTAGTTTGCCCTTTATAGTCACGGCCAATGCCAAAGTTTAAACAGATAGACTTTGCATGCCCGATATGCAAATAGCCGTTAGGCTCTGGTGGGAAACGGGTAACCACGCTAGTATGCTTACCACTAGCTAAGTCTTCATCGATAATATTACGGATAAAATTGGTTACGCGAACGGCTTCTTGGCTCATTAGACCCTCAAAAATAATTTATTACTATAATTGGCCGACATGATCGCTTATTTCGGTAATATTCTCAACCGCTGTAGTGCCAAGATTATAATAAAATCACACAAATCAATGAGAATTTTAATCCGCTATTGTATGTGATAGCAATTCCACAAATAAATCGCTCTTGCGCTGAGTGTAAAGTCACTTCATCGGATTGGTATTATTAGCGCAATGGGTATAACGAAAAACAATGAATTGCTAAAAGCAAAAAGCCCATCATGAAGATGGGCTTAGAGTACTTATAATTTAAGCGGCTTAGTTAAATTTTACTTGTACGCTTACTTTACGGTCTGTCGCTGTATCTGAGGACTGCGCTTTATCTTCACCAGAAGCATTAACAGTTACTTTATCTGAATCAACATTCCAATTAGCTTTAATGTAATCAGCAACTACATTAGCGCGACGCATTGACAACAATTGATTGTATTTAGCATTACCTGACGCAGAAGCGGTGCCTTCAACATTGATAGTATCCAGGCGCTCGTTGTTTAGCTCTGCTTTGGCTTGGTCTAGTAGTGACTTTGCTTCACTGCTTAATACGCTGCTATTATTGGCAAAGAAAAGGTTTACGTTAAGTGGTTTTAATTCAACAATCGGTGCAGGCTTTGGCTCTGGCTCAACCATTGGCTCAGGCTCAACCACAGGCTCTGGCTTAACAATAGGAGCCGGTGCTGGAGCTGGAGCAGGAGCAGGCGCTGGTGCCGCCTTAGCAGTTTCCACTTCACCAAAGGTATAACGAAGACCTGCAGTTAAAAGGTCAGTCTTACGATCAAACTTGTAACGTTCCCAATCTAGTATCAATGATGTATTTTCAGATAGGTCAAAAGACATACCAGCACCATAAACAATATCGTTGTTCGAGCCAGCGTCAACGCCATGACCAAATGGCGTACGATTTGCACGAGCAGACAGGTGAGCATAACCTACTTTTGCGTGCATGTTTACCGTTTCAGAAAATGGCAAGTTAAAGATAGCTGAGATTGCTGTGGCGCCACCAGATAGGGCTTCAACACTGTTTATTGCACCATTAGCAGTCGAGGTCCCAAGCTCAGTCACACCTAAATCAGCATAGCTTAGTGCCAGCGCAAAGTTATTATCAAAACGGTAACCGGTACTTGCTTTCCAAGCACGACGTTTTTGTGAAAGTGGGGTAACAGAACCAACATCACCAAAAGGCAACACCTCAGCTCGTAAGTCAGTGCCTTTCGCATAGCCTTTAGCTTGACCGGCATCAGCTTGAATAAAGTAACCTTGTTCAACGTCTTTCGCCGTTGCAGTGCCAACCATTACGCTAAGCGCTACTGGGGCAAGAATAAATGTAGCTAGTTTAGAATTTTTCATCATATTTTCCTTTTTAATATAAGCTTGAAAGCTATTCCTTAACGGCGCTATTTGGCTTTAAACTCTCTCTAAAGATTTAATACCATCGCCTTAAGTGATGCGCTCATTTAAACAATAGTCTACTGAATTTAAACTGAATGGAAAATGCCAGATGAAATATTTTTTATTCTCAAAAACACTTACTTAGATAAAATATTGAGAGAACATACCGTCAACGAGAACTTTTTCATTAATAAAATAACGATAACTAGCACTTTTATTGTACTCCAAAGCGCTATTTATCGTGATAACCGTGTACAAGCTTATAATAATAATAACTATATTTTTTAAATAATATGTTTAATACTGAATTAATAGACTGAAGTCGTTTTCTACTAAATTGACGCTAAAAACGCCTAGGGACAAACCAGTGAACAGACAAATAGATGCTATGTTAGCCAATGTACTACATATTATAACGACCCCTAGTTGGATACTTATTCTTATTACCGCCTATGTTCTACTCTTTTCTTTGGTCAGTGCCCAGAAACCAGTAAAAAGGATAGTCGCTGCACTCTGCCTTTGGATCTTTATCATCATTGCACCAGTAGACCAATGGCTGTTGCAGCCATTAGAGCAACAATTTAAAAAAGTAGATAATCTCAATGGAGTTAGCGGCATCATTGTCTTAGGCGGTGGACAGCAATTGGGCGCACTACAGAATCAGCCTTTTAGTGGTTATGGTCTTCATAGTGCCAGAATAATCGCCGCGTTAACCCTATCAAAACAGCATAATTTACCGCTCTATTTTGTTGGCGGTAAAGAAATCATAAATAACGAGGTATATCGAGAATCACAGGCTTTAGCACGCTTACATCAAGAACTTGCGATAGGCACTTCATTGACTATCGATAATGAGTCAGGTAACACCTTTGATAATGCATTGATTGCAAGACAACGCATCCCAAGCCAGCCAGACGCAGATTATTTATTAGTTACATCCGCAGCCCACATGCCAAGAGCCATTGCAGCATTTCGCAAGGCTGGTCTGTCCCCAACGCCTTATGCCGTTAATTATTTAGCTGAGCTATCCCCTCAATGGTTTAGTGGCTCATCATTGACCATCAAGCTCTACAACATTGATTATGCAACGCATGAATGGCTTGGTTTACTCCAGTATTATGCATTAGGACGCTCTAGCGAATTATTTCCAAAAAACAGCCAATAAATCGCTAAAGTCCACTATCGAAATCAAGGTGGCCATGTTATAAATATATCCATCCAGATGGCTAATACCATCACTATCACCCAAGACCATTTAATTAGGAAAAACTCATGTTTGAAGTAGTAAAAACAGCTCCTTCTGATCCAATTTTAGGCTTAACAGATGCCTTTAAGAAAGACTCTCGCTCACACAAGATTAATTTAGGCGTTGGTATTTATAAAACTGATCAAGGAGAAACACCCGTTCTTGATTGTGTTAAGAAGGCAGAATCATTATTACTTGAAAATGAAAAAACTAAGTCTTATTTAAGCATTGAAGGTAACGCTGCTTACGCCAAGTGTGTACAGGCATTACTATTCTCTGCACAAAGTGAAATTATCAGTAGCCAGCGCGCCGCCACAGCACAAGCACCAGGTGGTACAGGTTCACTGCGTATTGCAGCAGACTTTATGGTTTCACAGCTTGGGATAAAACGTATATGGGTAAGCAACCCGACTTGGGCGAACCACGGCAATATCTTTAAAGCCGCAGGTCTTGAGATTGTTCAATATACTTATTACAACGAAGAGTCTAAGTCGCTTGATTTCGATGGCATGCTAGCGTCACTGTCTCAGGCTCAACAAGGCGATGCCGTATTGTTCCATGGCTGCTGTCACAATCCAACGGGGATTGATCCAACAGCATTACAGTGGCAACAAATCGCAGAATTAGCCGCAAAACAACAAGTCCTTGGACTGTTTGACTTTGCTTACCAAGGATTTGGTGTCGGTATTGAAGAAGATGCCCAGGGCCTACGTATTTTTGCTCAGCACAATCAAGAATTACTCGTTGCAAACTCGTTTTCTAAGAACTTTGGTTTATACAATGAGCGTGTTGGTGCAGTGACTTTAGTTGCAAAAAATCAAGAGATTGCCACTAGCGCATTTAGCCAAGTTAAAGGCATCATTCGCAGTAACTATTCAAACCCACCATCACACGGTGCGGCGGTAGTGTCCGCTATCTTAAATGACGCAGAGCTTACGGCATTGTGGCATGATGAAGTAGCGCAAATGCGTCAGCGCATTCATCAGATGCGTGAGTTATTTGTTAAGACCCTAAAAGAGAAAGGCGCACAAGGCGACTTTTCTTTTATCACTAATCAATGTGGTATGTTCTCTTTCTCTGGTCTAAGTAAAGCTCAGGTAGAGCGTTTACGTGAAGAGTTTGCCGTCTATATTGTTGGTTCAGGCCGTATCAGCGTAGCTGGCATGACGACTCACAATATGGATGCATTGTGTCACGCCATTAGCGAAGTATTGTAACAAAGACCCGAAATCCCAGTGCACAATGAGAGCGCTTCTTGACTTGCCTAAGCCATGCGCTCTCATCGTTAAGAAACTAGAAGCAACTAAGCCGTTGCTTCTAGTTCCATTAATATCAGCTTCTGTCTATTCTCAATTAACTCCAACAAATTAATAAATTCCCAATGTTGCTTTAAGCTATTGAAGTTTGGATTATTTCGTAGTGTCCAGAGTTGCTGCTGAGGGTGCGGCAACCAGCCCGTGGCTAACAGCTTAGACAGCTGAGCTAATGCTTTATTGGGCTGGTTATTTAATGCGTAAGCCTCAGCCAAGGTGAGTGTCCACATGTTAGAATGGCTATCAGCTTGCGCTAGCAGAATAAAACGTTGTAATACGCGCTCTGCTTGTTCACTCTGGTCTGACTGTAACAACAAATTAGCATAGCTCGGTAAATAGAAAATACGGTCATCACTAGCAAGTGAGAATGTATCAATAAAATGATTGGTCTGCTCATCGTCTTCAATCGTCTTTTTTGCCAACGCTAATTGGTTGTTGGCCAAATACATCGCGGCTAGCTGCCAAGGAAGATCAATACGTTCTTTCTTTTTATTTTTAAATTCATTCACCACAGTGAGTTGCTGCTCAGGCATCAAGCTTGTTTTAAAGCTATCATTGTTTAGTACCGCAGCGATCGCTAAGCGCTCTTGTTCACTTAACGGGTTTTCATTGCTTAGCCATGTTTTAATCACATTATAGTTAAGAGGGTTAAAATACAGGATATCGCTAGCGCTAGTCAGTGATATCTTGTTTTGATTAAGGATATCGATTGCACGTTGACGGTAACCTAGCGCCACTAAGTCATAGCTTAACCAGTAGTGGTGCTGCGCATCATCAGGTTCTAAATCGACAAGTAACTTAGCCAATTTTAAACTCAGAGAGTATTTTCCCTCATCGCGATATAATTTACTTAGTAACGTTAGTAGCTCGGGCTCATTAGTGTTGCGCTCAAGTGCTGAAATAACATATTTTAACGCGTCTTTTGTGTTTCCTGTGGCCAGACTCTGTTGTGAAGCTAAGTAAAAGCCGAGGCTGTTCTCTGGGAAACTCGAGATAACATGCTCTGCTACGCTATCGGGCTTGTCACTCGCTTGCTGCTTTAACACAACCAGACACTCTCTATTTTCACTTGCACTCGGATTTAAGAAATCAGTCGCTAAGCAGATATCACCCGAGAGTTTAATATCGACACTGTTGAGGATCATACGAACTAATTGCTCGTTAAACGTTAGATATTGGCTTTTTGTCTCAGCGTCTATTTTATCTGCAATTGACAAGCTAACGACTGTTGCTTGTGGCTGCTTAGCATTAAGCCAAAACTCTAACGTAAGCGAAGTGGCGCCATTGTCAGCAAAATGTATCGATGGCACAATTAATGGGTATTGCCCACTTTCTTTTGCCTCTCTTACTTTAATTAGCGGTAAATGCTGAAGCTTCTGTGTTACCCACCAGCTGATATTAGCGACTGCCGTTTCATTGTCCACGCTTTTGGCCGCCTGATTAAACTGCATTGGTTTAACAAAAATAGCCTCAGGTGCCTGTGCTACGGCCTCTGGTTGTTCATCAGAACTCAACCAATAGGCAAGCATGACCAAACAAGCGATAATCAGTGCAATAATCATTTTATATGACTTGGGCTTAGGCGGGAGCTGACTTGCACGGTTTGTTGTAGCTGCAACTGGTGGCTGTGATACTGGCGCCGCGGCCTCATTACGCTCGGTATGACTTACGCTCGGCGTCTCTATTACCGCTTGTGGCTCAACTTCGGTTTCAGCGAGTGCCTCAGTTTTCGTTTCGGTCAATTTCTCAGACGGGGCCTCATGTTCTATAAAGCCCAGGTCATCAAATATATTCTGCTCTAGTACCCCACTATGAATTTCAACATCATTATCAGCATCAACAATTACTTCTTGTGGCTCTTGAGCCTGTTGTATTGCTAATGGTTGCGGGATTAAACGATAGCCCTGGCGCGCAACAGTTTCAATGTATTGCGCATTATGACTGCTATCATCAAAAACGCGTCGAAGCTTTGCAATAGATTGATAAAGTTTATTGCGATTACCCTGTGCGTGTTCATCCAGAATGCTAAGTAATTCACTCGCACTAACTAGCGCGGGATGCTGCTCTATCAGCACCTTGATCACGCCGCTTTGTAGCGGAGTCAAATCAACAACGCGCTCTGCTTGCGTTAAAGTTTGTGATTGTGGCGAAAAAAGCCAATGATTAATCGTGTAAGATGGTGATGCTTGCTTAGTCACAAAATAGCCATATTAAAAATAATGTGGCTATAAGATACCTTGTTTATTGTTAATAAACAAAAAAGGCCAACAAACTAGATAAGCTTGTTGGCCTTGGAGCTAATTTATTGAGCCCTATTTAGCGTGTTGTTCACCTAAATATAGCCAAGTTTTTAGCACCGTATCAGGGTTTAGCGAAACACTTTCAATGCCCTGCTCAACCAGCCATGCAGCAAAGTCCTCATGGTCCGATGGTCCTTGGCCACAAATACCAACGTACTTGCCTTTTGCTTTCGCTGCAGAAATTGCCATTGATAACATTTTCTTAACCGCCGGGTTACGCTCATCAAACAGCTGTGAAACGATACCAGAGTCACGATCAAGCCCTAGCGTTAACTGAGTTAAATCGTTAGAACCAATAGAGAAACCATCAAAGTACTCTAAGAATTCATCCGCAAGCAATGCATTTGATGGTAATTCACACATCATAATCACGCGTAAACCATTTTCACCGCGCTTTAGCCCTTGCTCAGCTAACAGATCAATTACCTGAGCTGCTTCATCGAGGGTACGCACAAACGGAATCATGATTTCTACGTTAGTAAAGCCCATGTCATTGCGCACTCGTTTGATCGCATCACACTCTAGCGCAAAACAATCTCTAAACTCATCAGAGATATAACGCGAGGCACCACGGAAACCAAGCATTGGATTTTCTTCTTCTGGCTCAAATGACTCACCACCTAATAGGTTGGCATATTCATTTGATTTAAAGTCAGACATCCGCACGATTACTTTCTCTGGTGAGAATGCACAAGCCAGAGTGGAAATTCCTTCGGTTAACTTTGCAACGTAAAACTCAACTGGCGACTTGTAGCCGGCAATCATCTCGTCAATATCGCTCTTAAGACGATCTGATTGGTCGTTGTAGTTAATCAGCGCTTTTGGATGTATTCCAATCATTCTGTTGATAATAAACTCAAGGCGAGCCAGACCGATACCAGCATGTGGCAGACGCGCAAAATCAAAGGCGCGATCAGGGTTGCCCACATTCATCATAACTTTGAGTGGCAGCTCAGGCATATTATCAACTTCAGACGTTGTCACGCTAAAATCAAGCGCACCCTCGTAAATAAAGCCAGTATCACCTTCGGCACAAGAAACAGTTACCTGCTGGCCTTCATTAATCAAATCAGTGGCATTTCCACAACCAACAACAGCGGGAACACCCAGTTCACGAGCAATAATTGCCGCATGACAAGTACGGCCGCCACGGTTGGTTACAATGGCAGAAGCACGTTTCATGATAGGTTCCCAATCAGGGTCCGTCATATCGGTAACTAATACGTCACCCGGCTGAATTCTGTCCATCTCATCAAGCGACTTAAGTACTTTCGCTGTACCGCTGCCAATTTTTCCGCCGATGGCACGCCCTTCAGCGACCACCTTACCAGGCTCATTAAGGCTATAGCGCTCCATGAAGTTACCATCTTCACGTGAACGTACGGTTTCAGGACGAGCTTGTACAATATAAAGCTTGCCATCATTGCCATCTTTAGCCCACTCGATATCCATCGCGCGGCCATAATGTTTTTCGATGATCATCGCTTGCTTAGCTAATTCTTGCACTTCTTCATCATTGATTGAAAACTGCTGTGAACGCTGGGCATCAATGTCTTTGATAACAACTTGCTTACCATGGTCGGTGTTATCTGAATACACCATCTCAACAAGCTTACTACCAATATTGCGGCGCACTACCGATGGATGACCGGCAGTTAAAGTTTGCTTATGAACATAAAACTCATCTGGGTTTACAGCACCTTGCACTACCATTTCACCTAGGCCCCAAGACGATGTAATAAACACAACATCTTCAAATCCTGACTCAGTATCCAGGGTAAACATAACACCAGAAGCGGCGATATCACTACGTACCATGCGCTGAATACCAGCAGATAAAGCGACACCGCGGTGATCATAGCCCTGATGCACGCGATACGAAATAGCACGGTCGTTAAAGAGCGAGGCAAATACATGTTTAATCGCTTCACGAACAGAGTCTAGTCCGACAACGTTGAGGAAAGTTTCTTGCTGTCCGGCAAATGAAGCATCTGGCATATCTTCGGCAGTCGCAGAAGAACGTACGGCGAAAGACATTCCAGCCGATGAGGCGGCTAGTTTTTCATAGGCTGCTTTAATCGCCTCTTCCAAAGGTGCCTGGAATGGCGTATCGAGGATCCATTGACGAATCGTTGCACCAGCTTGCCCTAATGCCGCAATGTTATCGACATCAAGTTCATCAAGCAATTTGTACATTTTTTCGTTAATGCCACTTAACTCTAAAAATTCATTAAAGGCGTGTGCCGTAGTAGCAAAACCACCCGGAACTTGAACCCCTGCGTTAGATAAATTACTGATCATCTCACCGAGAGATGCGTTTTTTCCACCAACAATCTCAACATCATTCATGCCAAGTTGTTCATACCACAGTACATAATCTTGCACTTGAAAATCCCCATTTTTACAAAGTTTGTTTCGCGTAAATTCGAATTCTATATTACCCTGCTATAAAATGTTAGCTAAATCACAAAAGCTAATAACAAATGCATTTTTATTTGCATTTATATTCCATAGAGAGGATTAAATTTTGCGCAAAGTATTTTATATCTCCGATGGCACAGCTATCACCGCCGAAGTGCTTGGTCATGCCGTTTTATCACAGTTTGATACCAAATTCGACCAAATAACCATTCCCTTTGTTGAAACATTAGAAAAAGCACACGAAGTAGCGTGTCAAATCAACAAAAGCAAGTCGGAGAATGATGATGAACCATTGGTTTTCCACTCCATTGTTGACGAGGACATCCGCGAAGTAATTAACCAAAGTAATTGCATGGCGCATGATTTTCTCAACACTTTCGTCGCGCCACTTGAAAAACAGCTGGGGCTAAAAGCAGAGCCTACATTACACCGTACCCATGGTATTGCAAATAAAGCCTACAGTGCGCGTATCGACGCGATTAATTACTCATTAGATAACGATGATGGCATTAGCCTTAAAAACCTTGATGACGCAGAAATCATTCTCGTTGGCGTATCCCGTTGCGGTAAAACCCCAAGTAGCCTTTATTTGGCAATGCAATTTGGTATAGCAACGGCCAACTATCCGTTTATCAGCCAAGACATGGATTCGTTAGAGCTACCTAAAGAACTAAAGCAACATAAACATAAAATATTCGGCTTAACCATTGACCCAAACCGTTTACACGATATCCGGAGCCAGCGCCGTGCAAATAGTCAGTATTCATCACTACGCCAGTGTCGGTTAGAAGTCAAAGATGTTGAAATGCTTTATCGTAAAGAGCGGATTCCGTTTATTGATACGACCAAACACAGCGTCGAAGAGATTACAGCTAAAATAATCGAAGTAACCGGGCACAAACGCACGATGTTTTAACCATCTAGATGCCTTACATCAAAAAGGGCTAAGTAATAGCTGCTTAGCCCTTTAATTCAACGAGCGATTGGGCTAAGGTAGCGCCAGCTAACTTATAAAGTAAAAAATAATGTCTATAAAAACTGATGAATTGAGAACCACCTATATCGATCAGGTGATAACTCCTAGCCAACTTGCCGCGGAATTCCCATTATCAGAGGAAGCAGCTAACCAGCTAATTACCCACCGCCGTGAAATTGAAGCAATAATAAATGGTCAAGATAAGCGTTTACTGGTCATCATAGGACCCTGCTCTATTCACGACACGACAGCGGCACTTGATTACGCTAAGCGACTAAAAGAACTGCAAGTAAAATATCAAGACAGTCTCGTTATTACCATGCGTGTCTATTTTGAAAAGCCACGTACCATTGTCGGCTGGAAAGGACTAATCAGTGACCCTGATCTAAATGGTAAGTATCAGGCAAACAAAGGGCTGCGACTAGCACGTAAACTACTTGTTGATATTACCGAGATGGGTTTACCGATTGCCACAGAGTTCCTCGATATGGTTAATGGACAATATATTGCTGACTTAGTGAGTTGGGGAGCTATCGGAGCTCGTACAACCGAAAGTCAAATTCACCGTGAAATGGCCTCAGCATTGTCCTGTCCCGTTGGCTTTAAGAATGGAACCGATGGCAATACTAAAATCGCACTTGATGCGGTACGTGCAGCGCGTGAACCGCACATTTTTTACTCACCGGATAAAGATGGCATGATGACGGTATATCGCACACACGGCAACCCGTTTGGTCACGTCATATTGCGTGGCGGCAAAACGCCAAACTACGAAAGTAAATATATTGAAGATGCCTGTGACAAACTTGCTGCAGCTAATCTGATGCCATCAGTGGTTGTTGACTTTAGCCACGGAAATAGTCAAAAGCAACACAAGAACCAATTAGTCGTTGCGGCAGATATCATGGCACAAATGCGTAACGGCAGTACAAAAATCGCAGGGATCATGGCAGAGAGTTTTATCGAAGAAGGCAATCAAAGTGTGGTTGAAGGACAAACGCTAACTTATGGTAAAAGCATCACCGACGCTTGTATTGATTGGGCTGACACTGAGCAATTACTGAGTGATCTCGCTCAAGCAGCGACAGATAGAATGGCACAATAACTAAGCTAGTTCGTCGGCACCTCCCTGTTGCGTGCCGACTTACTGCCTTATCCTCGATTTATTTTTACTCTCTAACTGATGTTAACCACGACACGGCCACGCACTTTTCCTGCAATTAAATCTGTCGCCACATCAACGGCATCGCTTAAACTAATATCAGCAGAGATATCTTCAAACACCGAAGGTTCAAGAATATCACCAAGACGCTGCCATGCTTCAATTCTGTCTTCCAGCGGTCGCATCACGCTATCAATGCCAGCTAAAGTCACACCACGTAAAATAAATGGCGCAACAGAGGCTGGAAAGTCCATGCCTTGTGCCAAGCCACAAGCGGCAACAACACCACCATATTTTGTGCTAGCACAAACATTCGCCAGGGTATGACTTCCTGCCGAGTCGATAGCGCCAGCCCAACGCTCCCTTGCCAGAGGACGGCCAGGTTCAGACAAGGTTTGACGTTCAATAACTTCCGTAGCACCTAGGTTCTTAAGATACTCGGCTTCTTCCATGCGGCCTGTTGACGCCACCACGTTATAACCAAGTTTTGACAAAATCGCGATTGAAAAACTACCAACCCCGCCATTAGCCCCAGTGACTAAAATTTCTCCTTTGTCAGGCGTAATACCGTTTTTCTCAAGCGCAATAACACAGAGCATCGCGGTATACCCAGCCGTACCTATCGCCATCGCCTGACGTGGTGAAAACGCTTTTGGCAATGGAATCAACCATTCACTTTTCAAACGCGCTTTTTGCGCCAGTCCGCCACAGTGAGCTTCACCTACACCAAAGCCATTGAGCAGAACGCTATCACCAACATTAAACCGCTCACAATCACTGTGCTCAACCGTACCGACTAAGTCGATACCAGGAACCATGGGAAATGTTCTCACCACAGGGCCTTTTCCTGTAATTGCTAAAGCATCTTTATAATTAAGCGTACTATGCGAAACATTGACAGTAACATCGCCCTCAGGCAACAAGCTCTCATCAATGTCTTTGACCGAAGCTCGATAACCTTGCTCGTCTTTTTCGATTAAAATGCCGTGAAACATATTGCTCTCCTTATTTAGACCGAACGTCTATAAATAGTGAAAAAATTTTATCTGGGCAAGCCCAAGATATAATGATTGAGGTAATTTTCTAACGGTTTGGTATTTTGTACCAGTTTCGCTCTGCTCACCGCGCCTTCCCAGCCGACCCAAAAATGCTCGGCTAATAATTCACAGTCTGCAGTAGTTGATATCTCTCCCTGGCTCTGTGCTTCTTTTAAACAATTTGCCAAACGATGCTGCCAGGAGAGAAATATATCAATTAATTGTTGCCTAAAACTCAGGGGCAATAAGTCAACTTCCTGGCCAAGATTACCGACCAGGCAGCCTCGCTTAAATTGATGTCGCGCCATACCGATTTTCGCATCTTCGACAAAGTTACCAATGCGGGTTAACGGTGGGTAAGATTCATCTAACAAGCAAGTATCTAACTTGTTTTCAAAGTAGCGAGCGTAGCTCTGAATAACCGTCTGACCAAAGGCTTCTTTGCTGGAAAAGTAATGATAGAAAGAGCCCTTGGGCACACCAACCTTTTTTAAGATCTGGTCGATACCAGACGAGGCAAAGCCCTTCTCAGTCAATTGCTCTAAGCCGCTGCGAATTAGTTCAGCTTTGGTATCTTGATTCTCTCGCGATACTTTTGGCGGTCTGCCACGGCGTGGTTTAGATACAGGTAAATTCATTCAAATATATTAGACCACCCGTCTATAAAAATGCAAGAGTTTTTACAAAATTAGTACAGGTGGCCACTTT
This sequence comes from uncultured Gammaproteobacteria bacterium, assembly GCA_937139475.1. Taxonomy (GTDB): domain Bacteria; phylum Pseudomonadota; class Gammaproteobacteria; order Enterobacterales; family Psychrobiaceae; genus Psychrobium. The sequence goes on from CAKZQF010000133.1 coordinate 31,796, forward strand.
TAACACATGTTTAGCAAACTAAATCACCTTAAATTTTCGCTAGTTAACATTTTTTTGATCTTATCAGTCACCATAAAATACATAAAATGATATGATACGCCCAACATAACTAAGCCGAATGTATTAGAAAGCCTGACTTTTTGGAGAGAAGATATGACTATGATGGTAAAATTACTGCGTAATATGCGCATAAGCTATCGTTTGTTTTTGTTATTAGCTTTAGCCGCAGCTGGTACGCTAATTTTGTCTATGGTGTCACTAAATAGTTATTATGATCGCTTGGTGATCGATAAAGAGGACCAACTAAAAAATCTAGTGCTTTCCGCCCAAAGTTTAGTCGAAGGCTATCAGAAAGAAGCGGCATCAGGACTTCTAACTCAAAAGCAAGCCAAGGCTCAAGCAATAAGTGCACTAAACAAAATGCGCTACAATGGCAAAGACTACTTTTTTGTTTTCGACTCCTCGCTAAAGATGATTGAGCATCCGATAAAGCCTGCGCTCAACGGAAAACCCGTCGGGCAAATTAAAGATACAAACGGCAAACTACTGTTTGTTGAAATGTTAAATACAGTCAAAAAATCAGGAAATGGTTTTGTTGACTATTATTGGCATAATCCTGCTAACGATACGGTTGCCGAAAAACTCAGTTATGTTTCATTAGTCAATGACTGGAATTGGATTATCGGTACCGGGGTTTACGTTACCGACATAAGCGATGAATTGCAGTCAGCGATAACTGATTATGCCATTGTCGTTATTATTCTTGCGGTGCCATTAATGCTTCTTTTTGTCTTAATCAACTGGAGTATTGTGTCACCAATTAATGTCACCAATGCAGCATTACACAATATAGCCACCGGTGATGGCGATCTGACTCAGCGCCTTGATGATAAAGGCAAAGATGAAATCGCTGTGTTAGCTAAAGGCTTTAATAGTTTTGTCGAGAAAACCGCAACAATGCTGCGTGATTTTGGGCCGCTCACCGAATCGTTACAAAATAGCCAGTCTAGTTTGCAGGAAAATGTGGCTCACTCTAGCCTGCTAGTCAACCAGCTTGAAGAAGAGTCAAACAGCATCTCAGTTGCTATTAAGCAAATGGTTACCTCAACCGAAGAAGTAACCATCGGGGCACAAAGCGCCGCAAGTGCCGCAGACCAAGCTAATCATGAGGCAGTACAAGGCCAGGTAGTTGTCACAGGTACAATTGAGAAGATCACCGAATTATCACAACAGCTAGATGCCACCAGTGCAATAACCCAAGAGTTTAAAGATCACTCCGAACAGGTAGGGAAAATCCTTGAGGTTATTCGTGGCATCGCCGATCAGACTAACCTGTTGGCGCTAAATGCAGCCATTGAAGCCGCCCGCGCTGGAGAGCATGGCCGAGGGTTCTCGGTGGTCGCCGACGAAGTTCGCAACCTCGCAAGCCGCACCCAACAATCAACCAATGAAATCAGCGTGATAATTGACTCAATACAACAAGGCGTTGAAAATGTAACTAACTCATCAGATTTATGCCAAGAGCGTGCACAGCAGTCTTCTACTGCAGCAAAACAAGCGGGTGAATCGTTTGAGACCATACTGCAGTCAATCACAACCATTCTAGAAATGAATACTCACATTGCAACAGCAGCAGAGGAACAAAGCACCGTTGTTCGTGAGGTTGAGTCCAGCATAGTTAACATTTCAAAGACAACAAGTGAGACAGTGCAAGGAATAGAAGGAACGTCATCAACGAGTGAGGAATTAAGCTTGGCTTCGGTGACAATAAACCAGAATCTCGAGCAGTTTAAGGTCTAACACGCCCCTTCTTACTAAAGCATGCCAAAGATTATTGATAATAATCTTTGGCTTTTTTAACCAAACCATCAAAGATAAATAGAGGCTAGGTTAATAGACTCTGACTAAGCCCAGTTATCAATATCAATAAACTCTACATCAAGTCCCAATTCATTCGATAAGTGCTCTCCTAGCGCTTTTACCCCATAGCGCTCCGAGGCATGATGGCCAACCGAGAAGAATGCAATGTCATATTCGCGGGCCAAATGAACGGTTTGCTCCGACACTTCCCCGCTAATAAATGCATCGATACCCAGCTCACCTGCAAGTTCAATATAGTTTTGACCACCACCACTACACCAAGCAACTGTTTTTAATTCTTTACCAGCATCACCTTCAACCGATGGTTTTCTTCCCAGTTGTTGCTCAATTGTTTGTGCTAACTGTGCAACAGTTTGAGTTTGGGATAACTCCCCTTGTACTGCAACACTGACTGGATTACCAGCTTCCAGCCCACGCATATTTTCAATAGCAAAAAGCTTGGCTAACTGAGCGTTATTGCCCAGCCGAGGGTGAATATCAAGTGGTAAGTGATAGGCAATTAAATTAATATCAGCGTCAAGCAGCGCCTTTATTCGGTTACGCTTTAGTGAGGTAATGGTCTGGTTTTCTCCTTTCCAGAAGTAACCATGATGTACTAATAATGCATCAGCGCCTGCCTTAACTGCTGCATCAACTAACGCTTGTGACGCAGTCACACCAGTGACAATTTTAGTGATTGATTCAGCCCCTTCCACTTGCAAGCCGTTTGGACAGTAGTCCTTTATTTGGCTTGGCGTTAGTGTTTTATCTAAATAGGCTAATAAGTTATCGCGAGTTATCATCAAATCCTCTTTACTATTTTTATCCTAAAGCTAAAAAACCGCTAGGCTTAGCGGTTTTTTGGTTAGGTCATCTACTAAGATGGACTTTTATTCGAATTCTTCATCATCAAAGTCATCTTCCATAATCACACCATTTTCATCAATGAAATAAGTGCCCCAACCATCATATTGAATCTTATGTTTGTCCGCCAAGCGAATCAGCGCTTCGGTGTCTTTGTCTAGACGTTCAACATCCAGTTCGTGATCGATAGTGGCATCAAAGCAAAAAATGATAGCACCATCATCAAGCTCCAGCTCTTCGGCATCAGACACTTCAAAACCAAGCTTAAATGCATCAACAGCCGCTTTTTCCAACTTATCAAAATTGGCACATGACAGGTGGTGCTCAATTGGGTATTCAGCTGTTGCATTACTACCATCAGCTTTTAGGGCATCAACAATCTCGCGATTATCGATTTTTTGATGTTCAATTTCGTTTTCTACTGACATGCTAATTCTCAAAAGTTATTCTGGCGCCATTATAAATTAAAACAACCAAGCTGGGTATTATTTATTAGCGTTGAGTGCAAGCACTTCTTCATCTAACTCAGCAATTTTTTGTTCCATCTGGCTATGAACTAGTTTTGCCAAGTCGCGTACATCCGATTTTTTCGCTTCGCTCATATCAATTGCTGGCAAATTTTCAACAATTGCATAGCCATTGCTCCAGCGGTTGATGCTAAAGGCAGTAGTCGTACTCATTACAATGGGAATAAGCGGTACCTTAGCTTGAATGGCCGTGTGAAAAGCGCCCATTTTAAAGGGCAGTAAACCACGACCGTTGCTGCGGGTTCCTTCAGGGAACATCCACACCGATAGATTTTTTTCACGCATCTTATCTGCCGTACTATTAATCGTGCCTGCCGCTTTATTACTATTTTTGCGGTCAATCAATATATTGCCGCTTAGCCAGTACAATTGACCAAAAAATGGCACCCATTTAAGGCTTTTCTTACCGATACTCACAACCCCTTCACGCACCCCGCCAGAAATGGTGACCACATCGAATGTGTTTTGGTGATTTGCCACAATAACCTTGGGTGTGGCGGTGATATCTTGTGGTACGCGAACCAGCAGTTTAATGCCAAATAGCGGTGCTAAAGCCGCTAAAATATGAGCTACGGTGTAGGTGTTATTGCGGTGAAAAGGACGAATAATACAAATAACTATACCGAGTAAACAAGCCAGAATAATTATTGGAACAAGAAATATAATACGGAGCAACGCAATCATTAATAAACCTAACAACTTTGGATATCTAATAAAGGCCGCTATTATGATGAAATTGAGCATAAAAGTATACACTTGTACGCTCAATTTGTGAGTTACTCCGACTACATCAATTAAGTCGTTGATTTGTCACTGAGTGTGACTAAAGTTTTGTTTGTTACTTTTGTAACGTAAATCGTCACGATAAAGCACTAAGCTTAAGTCCACAAAATTAGACTCACTAAGCAGGCGACTAAACTCGCTATGGTCCAGCCAAGTAATATCGGTTTCGCAAGAACTTGCTTAAAGGTGAACTGAATTAAACCAGCACCAAAGAGCAACCAGTAACTACGCCAGGCACTGACCAAAAACATATTAGTCGTCACAGCGTCCATCGGTTCGCTCAACGTAAAATAACGAATAACAAAAAAGCCCGCTTGCGATAACGAAATAAGCCCGAAGATAACCATCAGGCCAGCAATAGCCAAGCGAATAGCTCGTTGATTTGAATTCAAAATAAATTCCTGTCACACACAATTTGAAAGTGGGCATTATAACCATGCCCTTTCAAAATAGATATTGATCGGTAACGCTTATTGAGCGTTCTGGTTAATAAATTTTACCTTTTGCCTTAACCTTGCTTGTATCGACACGTGTAGGAGTCTTAGTGCCATCAACAAGCCCTTCGCTACCAAGTGCAATGGCCTCGATTACCTTAGTCATCGACTCTAGGTCTAGGCTCGCTACATCATCACTTTGTTTATGGTAATGCTTGTCTTTATCAAGTTGAGTTGAGGAGAAACTATGAGCTGGAACCCCCAGTCGAGCCAAGGTAGCATTATCAGAACGATAGAATAAGCGCTGTTTTGGATAAGGGTCAGGGTAAACCTGTTGCTCTATTTTTGCCAACGAATCATTCATTAATAAGCCTAAGTTAGAGCGATCAAAACCAGTCATCCAAAACGTGCCAGCGCCAAATTTTGAAGGTTTACCAATCATTTCAATATTAACCATTGCCGCGATATTGTTCGCATCAAGGTGAGTGGAGAAATACTTAGAGCCATAGCCGCCAATTTCTTCTGCGGTAAACGCACTAAAAATAAGTGTCCGCTCATTGGCACCTTTTTGCGCATAGTATTGTGCTAAGTTCATAATCGCAGTTGTGCCTGATGCATCATCATCTGCGCCATTATATATTTTGTCTCCATCCGCTTTCTCATCTACACCAAGGTGATCATAATGGGCAGAAAACAATACAACTTCACTACTCTTGCCTGGTAAAACCCCGACAACATTCGCTAGACTTTGCTCTTTAACATTAGCCTGAGCTGATAACGCTAACTTATCAACCACACTGATATCTGTCAGTACAATGACCAATGAATCCCCTTGATTAGCCGCAAATTTATTAAGACCGCGCGCAAAGTAATTTTGATAGCGAGAAAATATCTTTTGATGGCTAGGGTGAGCAATCACCAGTGTATCGCCACCAGCTTGGTTTATCTTACCAATAGCCGCTCTAAAGTCTTCTCCTTGAGCAATGGTAACCACATTCACTTCACTAATGTTTGACCATTTTAGCGCTGACCGTGCAGTGGCAATAGCAATATCACCTTCATTAATTGCCTGATCATTTAGTTTAAGTGAACTCTTTGTAACTTGAATATTGTACAAGTTAAATGCTTGCTCATACCCTGTTTGCCCTGCTAGTGGTACCAAGCCTGCTGCTTTAAAGCGATCGCCAATATAAGCTGCGGCCTTGGTGATTTCAGGGCTAAAATTTGCACGCCCTTTAAGCTCGTCAGAAGCTAGGTAAGTAATGTCTTTAACTACCTGCTGGTGATTGATTGTCACAGTGTCTGCTTTAGCAGGAGATAGCAACGCAGCACTGCCAAATAAAAGCGCCAATGGTAAAAGTTTATTCATTTTATTCTTCTTATCAATGTAATTAATCACGTTGCAAAGCAACAATGGGGTCTAACTTTGAGGCTTTAATTGCGGGATATAACCCAAAAACCAAGCCGATTAAAGCACAAAATCCAACCGATATTAACACGGCGCTAAAAGACCAACCAACGGGCCATCCAGCGAATGTAGAAATAACGGTAGCTAATATAAATCCAAGTACAATGCCAAGCAATCCCCCGAGCGCGGAAATCGTAAAGCTTTCAATAATAAACTGATTTTTAATATCACTTTGTGTCGCGCCGATAGCTCGCAGCAAGCCGATTTCTTTCGTGCGTTCAAGTACTGTTGCCAGCATAATATTCATGATACCAATACCGCCAACCAGTAAAGAAATCCCAGCGACACAGGACATGATGATATTAAATATTCGTTGGGTTTCTTTATGCTGCTTTAATAGCGCGGCCGGTACCGTTATCTCAAAGTCTTCCTCTGCGCCATGACGACGTTCTAGTAAATGAGAAAGTGCTACAGCAGCAACCTGTGGCGGCACTCCTTTGTCGAGCTCAAGTTTAAATCGATCAATTTCACTCGACAGTGCCTTAAACTGAAAACGCTTGAGGGTAGTTTGCAATGGCAAGTAAATATGGCTTGCTTCGCCGCCTAATGAAACACCTTCAAAAGAGTCTTTAGTCAAATGTTTATCTTTGAGTACACCGATAATCTCTACCCACAAGTGATTTATTTTTATCGTTTGCCCAATCGCATTACCTTTAGGGAACAGTTCATTGGCGGCGCCCTGTGCCAAGACGGCCACTTGACTGTAGGTTAATTGGTCATTGGCGGTGAACCAGCGTCCGGCAAACAATTGAAGACGAGATAACTCAAAGAAACTGCTAGTGACGCCGAGGACTTTGTTTTCACCGTTAGCGTGGCGACTAAACAACGTATGCACTTCAACTTCTTTTTCACTGGCGTGGTTGGTCACAAACGGCAAGGTTTCCAGGCTGGCTTTTACATCATCAAGTGACAAGCCAATGGAATGCTTGCGCACTTCTTTTAAGCGCTCATTTTCAACCTTTTTTTCCTGTACGATTAAGTTTCTCACGCCCATGGAATCAATTAATTGCAACGCTTCTTTCTCAGCGCCTTCGCCAACACTGATCATTGCAATCACGGCGCCGACACCGAAAATCATGCCTAATAGGGTTAAAAAAGTGCGCAGTTTGTGGTGCCACAACTGCTCCAGAGCTTCAAACAAACTCTCTTGAAAATTATTCATGACCGGCAACCTCTTGTGGCTTTGTTAAGGCAATGTGCTCACCAATATTAAGGCCGCTTGTAATTTGTGATTTAGTTAGACTGCGTTGGCCAACCTCGACAATTCGTTTAACAAATCCTTGGCTGGATTTAACAAACAGCCAAAATTGACCATTCTTTTGATACAGTACCTGATTGGGAACGCTAAGAGCTTGCTCAATGCTGGCAACCTCAATAGTTGCTTCAAGCTTTTGTCCCGGTTGCATAATATTAGTGAGCGTCTTGTCGATTGAGACTTCAACCTCAAAGAATTTAACCGGATTGTCTTTCTCTCTAGAGGCCGCAATACTTGCTATTTTGGTGACCTTACCGCTAACTTTCTGCTTGGGATAAGCATCGAGCTTTATATCAACGACCTGCCCTGCTTTTAATCCCGAAGCCTGCGTTTCTAATATATAAACTATCGCCTTCATGTTAGTTAAATCGGGAATCGAGCCAAGCTTAGAACCAGACCATAATGATTGCCCTGCCCTGACTTTCTCACCACGCCAATTCTTTTCATACACAAAAATACCATCGGCCGGCGCTATAATTTCCAAATTTTCCAACGCTTTTTGATGCATATTGACTTTGTCCGAAAACGCCTTGCCTTTTAACGTCAACAGTTCAATTTGTGCATTCCCTTGGGCCGACTGCGAACCAATGCTCCAAGCTAAGAACTGATCTTTTGCCTGCAAATAGTCCTTATTTAAGAGCTGTTCAATAATTTCATTTTTAGAATACACCGCTAAATCTTCTGTAGAAAAACGCTCCGACATATCAATTTCTTGACTTAATACACGCGATTGGCTTTCAATTGAAGATTCATTAACTTGCAAATTTCGATTGGTATCTACTTTAGTGAGCTGGTTTTTATCAAAGGATAGCTGCGCTTTGTCTCGCTTGATAAGATGTTGTTCACCATCAAAACGTGCAACCACCTGCCCTTTCTTGACAATGCTATTTTCTTCAACCAACCAGGCCAAAGTAAGTGAACCGCGATTTGCCCGAGGCGCACTCAGCACGATTTCATCGGTGGCTTTTAACTCCCCTTTGGCTGGAATAGACACAGTAAACGGTGCTTGCTTTGCTTCAAAGGTTAAGGTGCTTACCGACTCATCTTCAGTACATGCACTGGCTACCATTGCCATGATGATAACAACGCCAGGGTTTAGTCGCTTAACGTAGGATTTGATCGCCATTTGACAGGTCTCCTTTTATGTAGGCATTACCAGCACTTTGCCCTAAGACCGCCACATCAATGGCAGATTTACCCAGTGCACTTTTTACGAAAACCTGTGCTTGCTGGTTATCATAATGAATGCTTTTCAGCGGAACGCTCACTACTTGAGTTAATGCCCGCTCTTGAATCTTCAAGCGTGCTGCCATGCCCGGGCGCATTAGCTCAACATCGGGTTCATCGATGGTAATTGTTGCATCATATACTTTGCTTGGTTCTTGGCGTGATTTTACCCGCACTACTTGACCAAGCGCAGAGACTTTGCCCCAAAACGTTTTATCTTGTATGGCATCGAGCTCAATCGCCACTTTTTGACCAATTGAAATTCTAGAAACATCATTTTCAGCGATGGTGGTTCTAACAATCATTTTGTTTAGGTTAGGTAGCTCAATTAGCTTTTGAGCCATAAAGACATTATCACCTGTTGCGGGTTTCTTTTGTTCATTGCCCGGCAAATAAACAACGATACCATCTTTAGGGGCTTTAACTTTCATATCACTAATTGCTTTTTTACGCTCATTGACCTCCGCCGTTAAGCGCTCGACTTCAGCCTGATTAATTTGATTATCAAGGGCAACCTGCTGTTTTTTATTGCCTTGGCGATAAGTAATAAGCGCCATTTCTTTAGTCGCAATTGCCAAATCAATTTTCAGTTTTTTAATATCCAGTGCACGGCTATAATCGCCATCTTGGGTCGATTTGCGCTCAGCTTTAAGGAGCTTCATCTTTGTTTCGGCAATATCAAGCTTTAACTTTTCAACGTTTTGTTCATTATCCAGCGCTTGGCTTTGTAACTTTTTCTTTTCAGTGGCTAATTTATTTTTTGAGGTACGCAAACGTTCATGTTGTTGCTGCGCGTCAAAGCCAACTATTACATCCCCTTTCTTGACCCAGGTACCTTCTGGGATAATAAAGGAAATTTTATATTGCCATGTACGTCTAACAAATGGAGGCCCTACTTCAATCGTTTCCGAAGAGGCTAATTCACCGGTGGTCGCTAAACTTAAATTAACGTCTTCAATTTGTGCCGTGATGCTTGGAGCGTCACTACCACAGCCCACCAGCACCCCCAATAACAGTGCGATTACAAATTTTTTCACTTATCTTCCTTAACTTCAATTGATGCCAATACGCTCATTCCCGGCAAAATTGGCAGCTCCTCTGCCATTTTCAGCTCTATCTCTAGTGCAAAATATGCTGCTTTTCCCCAGTGTTGTTTCACTTCGGCTTGCTTACCAATCTTTACCACCACGCCATTGATCTCTACGTTCGGGAGTGCATCGACCGACAACATCACTTGTTGATCCACGCTCACTTTTGCAATATCAACTTCGTTTAACCAAGCCACTACTTGTAAGTTCTGCGTATTTGGAATTTCCAAGACACTAAAATTACGCTGTACGGTGTCTCCGGCACGTATTTTATTACCATTCCAAGGATGAGCTACATACAGGGCAGTGCCTCCTTCGCGGGCTTTTTGCACCATGCCATCAATCATGCTTTGCTTTCTTCCTAGATCAGCTTTTGCTTGTAGTACATTAATTTGCTGACGCTTTGACTCGTTGGCAACTTCAAGGCGCTTGGCACTTAATTTATCCTGCATTTCGCCTAGGTTCTGTAACGCCTTATTCTTTGTCAATTGGAACTTTTCAAAATCAAGTTTACTCAAGTTTGATTCTGGCAGACCGGCATCAAGTTCTGCCCGTGATAATTCTAGCTGTGCTTTTTCATAGGCAAAGATAGCTTCGCGCAGTCCCAGTTGATTACTTAAATCACTTTTATCTCGCTCGGCGACAGACTGGCGTACCTCGGCCTCTAATTGTTCCACCTCACTTTGCAAGCTCGAGGTATCATAAATGACCACGGTATCTCCGGCCGCAACCTTGCTCCCTTCTTCGATCATCCAGTCAATTTTCACTTGCCAGCTATTTGCTTTCGGTACACTAAAAACCTGTTTGTTTTTGGCTGCAATTTCTCCGCTAACAAGCAACGCTTGGGCATTACACAGGGTAGAAAAACTAGCTAGCGCGAGTACAATGAATCTTTTGTACATATTCAACTTCCTCTATTAAACCATCACGCATGTGGATGATTTTATCTGCATAATCAGCAATTTCTCGCTCATGAGTAACCAACACAATAGTTTGCCCCTTATTGTGTAGCTCGGTGAACAAATCCATAATTTCTATCGATGTTTTAGAATCTAAATTACCTGTTGGCTCGTCAGCAAAAATAATCTTTGGCTCATTCACCAACGCACGCGCTATCGCAATACGCTGGCGCTGGCCACCGGAGAGCTCAGACGGACGGTGTTCCATACGTTCACCAAGACCAACTCGTTGTAGCATCGCGATAGAGCGCGCTTTAGCGGCTTCTTTATCAACATCGCTATATCGCAAAGGCAGCATGACGTTGCGAATTGCGTCAAGACGCGGTTGCAAGTGGAAGGTTTGAAAAACAAAGCCTATATCGCGGTTACGCACTTTTGCCAGTTCATCATCGCTCATGCTAGAAACCAGGTTATTATCAAGGTAGTAATTGCCCGAGGAAGGCTGGTCAAGGCAACCTAATATATTCATTAATGTTGACTTTCCTGAGCCCGATGGCCCCATTATCGCCACAAATTCATTCTCAGCAATCGTAAAGTCGAGCTGACGAATAGCGGCTACTTCGACTTCACCTGATTGGTATATTTTTTTCAGATTTTCGATTTTAATCATAAAGATAGTTAACCTAGATTAGAGGTTGAACCAGCAATATTAACAAAAAATTCATCTAAGTTGCGTCACATTAAATGATAATCATCAACCATTTGTAACAAATAGTTTCTGGTTGTATACAAAGAACTTGCATATTATCAGTGACAATTGTGCGATAATTCTGGCGACGCTCCACCACACAACTGTATCTACTTATGCTTTCCAATAAAATATTTGTCATCGGGTTACCACGAACCGCTACGACCAGCTTGTGTCAGGCCACGCTAGAACTTGGTTTCACAACCGCCCACACCGCCTACACAAACAATAGCTTTGATAATGCTCAGGTTATAGCCGACACTCCGATATTTTGTGATTATCCTTATTTTGATCAGCAGTACCCCAACGCAAAATTTATCTACCTTGAGCGTTCAATGGATTTATGGGTGACATCAATAAGGCAATTGTTAGAACGAATGCTTCACAATTTGCAACGACAAGATGGCGGTTCTAACCCAATGCTACGCCATTGTTTTAATGACATATTCCACCCCTTAACAGCTAAAAACATCGCCAGCGATGATTTTCTCATTGACTGCTATCAGCGCCATCAGCAAGGCGTAATGAATTATTTTTGTGACCGAAAATCTGACTTACTCTGTATTGACGTCAGTAAAGAAGGAAGCTTTAGTCAATTAACCCAATTTCTTGGCGTAAAACCAAGTCAAGATTCGATAAACGGATTTGGCCACATTAACAAGGGCGGAAAAATCACTGCCTGGAAACAAATCAAAAGTCCTTTGAAGATTGAATCGACTAACAAAGGAAAAATTGAGCGAGTGCTCAAAGGAAAAAAATATTGATCTAAAGGGCTTTTCGTCAGCGCCATGCTTAGGTAAAATCCGGCGTTTATTTTATCCGGTTGTAATGGGAAACCAATGTTTGAATTAAAATTTAATACGCCAAGTGCTTGGACTGATGCCGTCATGGAAAAATTTGACTTTTTCTTGCAAGATCACGCAGCAGCTGAGAAAAAAGCAGCAAGCATGGCGATTTCAATGCTTTCTCACTATCAAGACAAGTCTAAATTGGTGCGCGCAATGACAGATCTTGCTATCGAAGAACTCATTCATTTCAAACAAGTACTTAAGCTACTGACAGCCCGTGATATTACTACGGCAAATGACTATAAAGATCTCTACATCAAAGAGCTACGCGCCCTGTTTCGTCACGAGCGTCAGCATGTATTAATGGATAGATTAATCATCGCTGGCATTATCGAAGCGCGCGGGTATGAACGTTTCTCGATGGTTGCAGAAGCGTTACCAAAAGGCAAAGACAAAGATTTATACGACACCATTGCTAAGTCTGAAGCAAAGCATAAAGATTTGTTTATCGAACTCGCTTACGAATATTGTGACAAAGATGAAGTAAATGCTCGCCTTGAAGAATTACTTATTGCTGAAGCGGCAATTTGTGAAAAATTACCCTTCACCGGCGCACTGCACTAATTACCCTAAAAGCGTTAGTTAAGGCTCACAAGTGATTGTGGGCCTTTTTTTTGCCTACTCTTTATTTGGCTTTATTTGGCGTTATTTGATGACATTTATTGCATTAGTAAATTTAATCATTCAATAATGCTCAACGTTCACTAACCTCCCACTTCATATTAGAAGCAAGAAACTACCAAAGGATTTCATATGATCAGAAACTTTCTCACTTGCGATGGCCAGACATACGCAAATAGTCATGGCGGAGTTGGCGAAATAACCGTGCAAAAAGTATTTCGGCGCACTGACTTTCAAGGAGCATGGGATTTTGTCTTAAGAGTGATCATGCCACCAAATTCATCAATGGGCGTTCATCAGCATGCCCGGGACGAAGAAATGTACATCATTCTAAAGGGCAAAGGACTGATGACCATCGAAGGTGAAGCTAAACGAGTTGGCGTCGGCGATATGATCCTAAACAAGCCAGAGGGTACACACGGTCTACTCAATGATAGTGATGAGGATATTGAACTGCTAATAATTCAAGCGAGTAACAAGACCTAATCCCATTGAAGTATATAATTCTTTGATTTTATAGTTTATTTAATCTAGATTAACACCCCTCATTAATAGGGGGTAACCTACACTCTTATTTTATCATCAAATAAATAGGCAATTGAACATGGCAAATATCGTATTTATCGCTACCAGCTTAGATGGCTATATTGCCGATCAAAACAACAACGTTGATTGGTTACATTCAGTAGATAACCCAGAGCAATGTGATATGGGTTTTGCTTGCCATTTTGAGCGTATTGACGCATTAGTGATGGGCAGAAACACACTAGAATTGGTGCTAAGTTTTGATATGGATTGGCCCTACTCCAAGCCTGTATACGTACTGACGAACACCATGACTGAAGTGCCAAATGGCTATGAAGGCAAAATATTCTTAGTAAACGGGCCACTGACAAACATCGTCAAAAACTTAAACCGTCAAGGTTATAAAAATCTATATATCGATGGCGGGATCACCATTCAAAGTTTCCTTAAAGAAGACCTGATAGATGAAATGATAATTACCACTATTCCGATCATGTTAGGGGGAGGCATCCCTTTATTTGGGGAGTTGGATAAACCACTTAACTTTAAATGTATTGACTCCAAACGGTTTGTCGATGCAGTAAGCCAAAACCATTTTGTGCGGGTTCGTTAAGTTTAATTAGGAGTTGGATTTATGAGACAACAATTAAGATCAAAAATTATCGAGGTGTGCGACAAAAAGATAGCGAACAAAGGGGATAATGTTGGCCTTTCATTTTATGCCTTTTTTGCCAACAAGAATGATAACCCCGAGTTACTAATGGAAGCAGCAACGTGGTGGATTAAAACTCACCAATTAGACCATTTCGTTAAGGCTCAAAAAATAAAACAAATGATCGTGGATGGGTTATAGCGAAACCTAACAAGCAGTCGAATTAAGCTTAATCCAACTCGGTCATGTTAGCCATTATCCATGAACTTAAACATAAGCTTATGTATTTATACAGTATAAATGTGACATTTCTTGCATTTTAAAGCAAACTGATTACACTCTGTCATATGAATAAAAGACAAAATAACAGCGTGAATAAGCACCTGTATAAACAATCGAGCCAGTTATGGTTCACCCTCACCCTCCTTTTGGCCACCCTTTGCTCATTTACTGTAAATGCAAAGCATTTTATCACTGATGATGGGGCCAGCATTAGTTATGAAGTAAGCGGAAAAGGAAGCCCCATCGTGCTATTACACAGTGGCATGATGTCCCGTGAAGATATGCGCGAACAAATAACTCACTTTTCCAAACGATATCAAGTGATAGCCCTTGATTCACGGGCCCAGGGCAGAAGCTCTAACACAAACACCCCGATAAGCTATCAACGCATGGCGGCGGACGTGATTGGGTTGCTAGACTCGCTAAAAATAGAACAAGCGCATATCATCGGTCAAAGTGACGGGGGAATCACGGCGCTTTATCTCGCACGCTACTACCCCAACTACGTGAATAAACTAATCACCCTAGGGGCTGTTTACCATTACAATGCATACCCCAAACAACAATTAAGCTTTCTAGCAAACTTTACCTTTGATGCCACAAACCAACAACATACGGACCCTGCGCAATTCCCGGGCATGATGATTGATAGTTACAAAATGTCGTATTCAAGTGTAGATGGTTTTGGCGCCCGTCTTGCACCAATGCTGGCAATGTGGACAACATCGCCAACCTTTACCACCTCTGATTTAGCAAAAATTACACAACCAGCTTTGGTTATCAACGGCGACCGATATGATGTACCGCTTAAGCACGTCTTAGCTTTCTATCATGGCCTGCCTAATGCACAATTATTCATTATGCCAAATGGCGACCACTTTCTTCACCGCTCCGACCCTCAATTGCTGCACACAATCATAGAACGATTTCTGGCTAAGTAGGGCTAAGTCACATCCATAAGCCAGCATATAATAATTTAACTCTATCGCATCGAAATGAACTTTAGGTCGTTTAGGTCGCTGCCAATAAAAATGTCTGACGGTAAGGAAGTTAAGGAGTGGAGCCTTTGAAATAGAAGAAAACTTCAGATGAAAAGCATCCAAAGCGGCTAATACATTAGGCAATGCTGAGTTACCCGATAACGAGAATCGGGTGTCTTGCATTTATTTCTTCTTAATCGAAGGCCAGACAAATTTTTCAGTACTTGGTTTGGCTTGATGGCTCGGTGAATTACGATTCCCCTGATAAGGCTTCTTCGTTACTTTCTTTGGATCATGATTAAACACTTTTTCAGTACGGCGCTCATCACTATTACTACCGTGTTTTTTAGCCGCTAATTTGTCGCCGAGGATGGCGTAAATATAGAGTTGTTCTACTTTCTCTCTTGCCCACGGGGTTTTACGCAAAAACTTCAAACTCGATTTAATGCTGGGATCATTGTAGAAACAGCGGATCTCAACTTTTTTGCTAAGCGCTGGCCAGTCATACTTATCAACAAGAGCAATCAATATGTCTTGAAGTTTTAAACCGTGTAATGGGTTTTTAGGTTGTTCTTGGCTCATGGATAGCCCTTAAAAGTAACGATTGTCGGCAGTTTAACAAATCCGCGGAGATGTTGAAACGCCCTAGCCTCGTTTGTGTGAAGTTATAAAGGCTGTGCAATCACCACTGAACATATTATCTATCAGGTAATGGATTTTCCATCGTCCATCATTTTGGATCAATTGAAAACTGTTCACGCCACAGTGGCTAAGTTTGCCATCAACGTAAAATACATAAGGTGTCCAAACTGAAGCGAGGTTACCGGAGCGATGAGATTTTATTGCCAGCAATTGCTCATCCAATATTTTAGTTGAGTTGGAAATGGCGCTGGCAAACCGTTCAATATCATTAGTCGTAACGGTGCCATCACTCTTTGCGCGTTGTAGTACAGCACTTGGCGTAAACTGCGCTTTTAATACTTCGCCCTGATGAGCACGCATCGCATCAAATAACGCGGTAATGGGCTTGGTTAGCGGTTCTTGAGCATGGGTTAATCCACTGATTAAAGCTAACGAAAACACAAAACCAACTGATTTCACTTTGTTCATCATAGCGCTTTTATCCTAATATACTTAAATAAACCGATGAAAAATCAGCGATGAATTGTTAATACTTGCCGCAGAGATTACGGAGTACCTAATTACATCTCAACGCTGATTTTAATTTCAAAACCGCAGACACATTTATCTACTTAATGAAATTAAACTTAATTGAACTTGGGTATTGCTTACCATGATAAATCTTATGTGTTGCCTTAACGAAATCCTGTTCTTTGGCGTTAAAGATATTATCAACATATTTTTGTGGATTACGGTCAATAAACGGGAACATGCTACTTTGAATTTGGATTTGTAGCTTGTGTCCACGCTTTATCGTATGCAGTACATCATAGAGTTCAAAGTTAACCGCTGTTGGCTGATTTGAAACAAAAGGTTTAGGCTCACTCATGCTATCTCTGAAACGACCACGCATGATACCCCAGCGCACCAACTCGTGACGATTACCAGTTTTCTTGTCCACTTTGTCACTGTTCTCGTCAATTGCCGGGAATACATCCACCAGCTTAACGACTACATCAGCAGCGCTTTGTGAGGTTGAAAACCATAAGTTTAAGTCGATTGCACCAGCAATAGTCATGTCTTCTTCCATCACCGGGGTTTCAAAGGTTAAAACATCTGGACGACGGGCACTAAAGCGCTGGTCTTCCACCATGTATGGCTTATCCCACCCTCGGCTAATATTGGCAGAATGTGGCACTGGCTTAGCCGGGTCGCTAACGTAATCACTAAAACCGTGACCGTCTTGGACTCGCTCGTTTAGGGTTTGCTTGGCACCCAGATAGTAGCTTTTTTCGCTTGCTTTCTTTGGTGGCCAGCTTTCAAATTTTCGCCAACGGTTGCTGCCCGTTTCAAACATTGTTGCACTAGCAAGTTTTGGATCCTTTGCCCCTTTAAGATGATGATTGAAAAATGGCAGCAATACATTTTTTTGGAACCATTTACTGGTATCAAAGCCAAAATCTGCTTCGCCTAGTGACCCACCTTTGCCACGATTCCATTGACCGTGATACCACGGTCCCATGATCATTTTAATATGCTCTTTCTTGTTGCTTTTTGACATCGCTTGATAAGTCGACAACGGCCCATACAAATCCTCTGTGTCATACCAGCCACCCACAACAAGTGTTGCAGGTTTTACCTTATTTAGATGCGGCAGCACATTACGAGATTGCCAATAATCATCATAGTTAGGATGCTCAGTCAGCTCATTCCAAAATGGACGCTCGCCTTTAAAGTAATCTTTATTAACGTTAGACAATGGACCAAGCTTTAAAAAGAAATCATAACCATCAGGGGTTACTTTTTTCATCCCTTTAGGCCAGTGTGCCTGTGGTTTGTCCAACTGTTTATCAAAGGTATCAAAGAACAAAAATGCCATCGGGACCACAAAAGCACCATTACGATGGAAGTCATCAAAGAACCAATCAGCAATAGGCGCCTGAGGCGATAGTGCTTTTAGCGCTTTGTGGCTGTTTATGCCTGCTACAGAAGTGTAATAACCAGGATAGGATGTGCCCCACATCCCGACTTTTCCGTTGTTGTTTGCTATATTATTCACTAACCAATCGATGGTGTCGTAAGTGTCTGTGGCATCATCAACAGCACCTTTACCACGTTTATGCGCGTCTTGCGGGCGCATATTGACGTATTTACCTTGGGATAAGAACTTGCCGCGGACATCCTGAAATACAAAGATAAAGCCTTCTTTTTCAAACTGTGCATCAGGACCTAAGCGCGTTTTATATTGATCGCTACCATAAGGTGCAACACGATAAGGTGTGCGCTGCATCATCATCGGGTAGGTCTTAGACGTATCATTGGGGCTATAAACAGCAGTAAATAACTCAGTGCCATCACGCATCGGGATTTTATATTCAAACTTGGTGTAATTTGCACGAATATAGTCAGCTCGGGCATTACTCTTCTTTTCAAAAGCATGGCCAGCAAAACTCATACCAATAAGGCAGATCACTAATAGAGACTGGCCAAGGTGCTTGAATGACATCTCACTTTCCTTTCATTGTAATTATTTTGCGCACATAGTATCTCAACTGAACAAATAACCCTATGCTCAAACATATTTAGTTACAAAGATTTAACCATTAAAAATATCGCTTGTAACTTGCGCCCAGCCCTTTATCATCGTGCGCAAGGTATTAAAACAAGCAAACACTATGAGCAAAAAACACTACGTAATATGGAAAGGCGCCCAAACCGGCGTTTTTGATAACTGGGCACAAACCAAGTCGCTTATCGATGGGCGCAGTGATGCCCAGTACATGGGATTTGAGTCTAAAGAACTTGCAGATGCAGCCTTTGCCGATACTTACACCCGTGCCTTAATGAAGCGTTCAATGGAAAAAGGCGGCAAGGCTAGTGCGCCCAAGTCAGCCAAGCCAAAGGTTAGCACCAACAGCCGCACGGTCACGGTTAGCGACATTAATATTTATTGCGACGGTGCTTGCTCACCTAATCCAGGCAAAGCGGGTACGGGTATTGCGATATATGAAAAAGAACGAGCGACAACACTGCTGTATGGTTTATATGAAGCAAACGGCACGAATAACTCAGCCGAACTTTATGGCATGCTGGAAGCCTTTAAACTGGCGATACCTTATATAAAACAAGGCAAATCAGTACAAATACTCTCAGATTCCAAATACTCGATCGACTGTTTAACTAAGTGGGCAACGGGCTGGAAAAATAAAGGCTGGACCCGCGGCAAAAACGAAGAGATTAAAAACCTTAACATTATTCAACCGGCCTATGAGCTTTATCAACAGATAAAAAACCATATTACGGTTAGCCATGTTAAAGGCCACGCCAACATTGAAGGGAACGAGCTAGCCGACCGCATGGCGGTACTGGCGCGCACCAACAAAGAAACCCAATTAGTGGTTTATCCCCATGTCATCGATATCAAAGCTATTTTGGCGATGGAATCAGGCTAAGAGAGTTTGGCCAACAACTGTTGATAGCTTGCAATGGCGCTATCAACATTGTTGGCAGGATTATTTGCCATCCGTTTAAAGTGCGCCAACACTATTTGAAGGTGCTGTACATGCCATTGATTTGGGTTGTGCCACATTTTGGAGCCGACCCCTTCTATCGCCTCTCCCTCGCCTGTGGTGAGATGAATAATTTCATAAAACAACTTATCGTCTTTAATTAACTGCTCATCGATTAGTCTTAATCCACGCCTGGCCAATTGACTTCGCAAAACATACTGTTGGCGCAATGGGCACAGAATAAATTCAAGTGGCTTGTCAGGGTGATCAGTTAGGAGCTGTTCAACGATTTGTAAGGTTAAATCACCGCCCACACCAGCAATCACAATAAGGTGCTTGTCATCTTGATTAAACTTATCTAACGGCAGCTTAGCAACATCCTGACAATATATGTGAAATTGGCTTTGGGTTGCATTTACCCCAGCAAGCACGGTTTCTAACTGTTTAATGATATTGGGCACAATATCGACAAAATGAATATGTGGCGCCGCACCACGCTCTAAAAGCTGACGACCTAAATAACCATGGTCACAGCAACAATCCCACACATGATGAAAATGTTCGCCAACCGCATTATCAATTGCGCTTAGGCGTTTACTCAAAGAATATGTCTTAGTCGTGTTGTTTGCGTGCGTGTCCAAGCTCAATCTCTCAAAAAAAGGAATAACGCGCATATTATGACGCAAAGGGCTTAGCATAAAAACAAATAACCGAAACTTATACCAATCCGATTAAGTAGCTTCCCACTCAGTGGGAACAAACTTAGTCAGATTGGTATTATAGTCAGCTTGGTTAGTTTTCAGTCGCTTAGAGGTAAAGATTTTGTTGCCCAGTAAAGTGTTGCGGCGTAAAATTGTCTCTATTTTCAGCCTTCATTGAAACATTAGACCAAATCATGCCTACACTCACTTCGCCTTTGCAAAACAACAAACCGCGTATTGGTATTATTGGCGGTGGCATTGCTGGCTCAACCATTGCTATTAAACTATCGGCCTTAGGGCTTAAAGTTAGTTTACTGGAGCAAGGGCCAAGTTTAGTGAACGGTCCTCCTATTTGTCATTTGCATGCAGGCGGCAATCTTTATCGTGAGATTGATGACGAGCAATGCCTCACATTACTCCGTCAGTCCATTGCGACATTAAAACTTTATAAAGATAGCGCCGACTATCGACCAACAGTGATTGCAATTCCCAAGCGCGACCCTGGCGAGATAGATCAGCTATTACCTAGGCTTGAAAAACTACGAAAAGAATATGCAGCATTAGTGGACCAAGATAGTAGTAATCAGGTGCTTGGCAAGCCGATGGATTATTATACGCTTTATCACCGCCAAGATGTTGAGCGCCTAGCTAAACTGGCGCCAGTTAACACACCGACCCATTGTGATGAGTGGTTAATTCCTGTTGCCAAATCATTAGATTTAGACAAACTCAAATTCCCTTTGGTGTTAGTGCAAGAGTATGGACTGAGTGTTTTTCGCCTTGCGGCCAGTGCGACACTCGCACTAGATAACTGCAAAAGCTGTAATGTACACACAGATACGCAAGTTATAGATATCAGTAGAAGCGATAGTGTATGGCAAGTAACAGCGAAGCAAAATGGCGAGCCTCTGGATTTTAGCTTTGATTATTTAATTAACGCTTGTGGTTACCAGAGCGGCAGTATCGATGATTTAATTGGCCAGCACAGTCAACGTTTAGTTGAATTCAAAGCCGCCTACGTCACTCATTGGCACAATGATACACAAATCTGGCCCGAGGTCATTATCTACGGCGAGCGCGGTACCCCCAATGGCATGGCGCAGCTAACGCCCTACCCCGGTGGCTATTTTCAAATACATGGCATGACTCAAGACATCACCTTATTTGACCAAGGACTGGTTAAAAATTGTGATGACAGTGCTCAACCTAAACTCGCCCCGCGTTTTTTAAATAAACTAAACCGAGCTTGGCCACAGGCGTTAATTGAGCAACGTACTGATAGCGCCATCGCTTTCGTAAGTGAATTTCTACCTGATTTTTCCAGTGCCACCTTAGGTGGCAAGCCCTTATTTGGTGCCCAACAAATACCAGGCCAAGATCCAGATTTACGCGCTGCCGATATTTGTTTTAGTCAGGCCAACTATGCCCGCTGTGAAATCGTAAAAGCATCATCCGCTATCGATGCGGCGCATGCAATTGTCAATCAGCTTATTCGCATCAACTTACTCGATGCGAGTGCAATTAAAAACGTTAATTCAAAACAATTGGGTTTAAATGAGCAGGCCATTGAAACACTGGCGATAAAACTTGCGCAACAGCGGAATTACCCGATTGAACTAGCCACCAGACTAACCTGTGATAATTAGCAAAGACTATAAACACGCATCAAACTTAGGCTTATAGCTCATTTGAGGTTTGTTCTATTGCTTGAGACAACGCCTGTCCACGCTCTTGTTCACTACATTTTAGCTCGCACTGGTCTAGCATCGCTAATAAGCCCTCATAAGTTTTTGCGGGCACTAAATATGCTGTGGTTTCTTCATGGTCTAATAAGGCTATAGGTGAGCCATTAGCCTGGGCTAATAATTCGAGTAGATCGCTTTTTAGCTCAGCAATATTGGTTGAATGTTCAGCTAGAAGTTGCCTCATAAATCACCTGCTTGGGGGAAGTATAATTAAATAGTAAACCTAAAAAGCAGGTGTTTCTAGTGAATGTAACTAATTAAGGGGTTACTTGATCAGCTCATTAATTTTCCGTCTAAATTAGCAATGTAGCTGAAGTACTTTGGCTAAGCGGTCGACCGCATCGCTTAGCTCATCTTCGGTCGCATTGGTAAAGTTTAGGCGAAGCGCTGGGGCAACCTCGCCGCGCTCTTGATAGAACACAGTGCTCGGTACCACCGCAACACCATGTTCAAGAGCCGATTGAGCAAGTGCGTAAACATCACATTTGGGCAGGGATAACCACAAAAACATACCGCCATCAACGGCATCAAATTGACACTGTGGCAGTTTCATCTCTATTTGTTTCGCCAAGGCCAGGTAGCGTGATTGATATAAGCCAGTCAAATTATCTAAATGACTCTGGAAACCTTCATGACTGAGTAAGTCCAATAAAACAGCCTGCATAGGTACACTCGAGTGCAGATCTGCTCCCTGTTTAATCGTATTTAATGGCGCGACCCAGTCGCTGCGCCCAGTGACCAGGCCAAGACGAATTCCAGGCGTTGCGATCTTTGAAAATGAGCGAAGTACCAAAGAATTATCAGGACAAAAGCTTGAAACCAAAGGCAACGCCTCACCAGAAAAGCGCAATTCGCGATATGGCACATCTTCAACAAACGCGACATTATATTGCTGGCATAACTGCGCCACCTTTTGACGAACTTCCAGTGACCAACAAATCCCGGTTGGATTATGATAATCCGGGACCGCATAAAAAAGCGTAATATCTTTATTGGCAAAGCAAGACTCTAACTCTGCTAAATCCGGACCGTCACTGCGCTGAGCAATACTTTCGATGTTAGCTTGTGCCAAGCCAAATACCTGTAGTGCCCCAAGATAACTAGGCGCTTCCATCACTACTGTATCCCCAGGATTGATAAAAGCACGGGCGATAAGATCTAACCCTTGCTGTGAACCTGTGCATACTAATGCATCATGGGATGCTGGTAACTGATAATCTTGCTTAAAGTAGTCAAGTAACGGGGCGTAACCGGCCGTGTTACCGTATTGAAAAAGCTTGGCATTAGTCGCTAGTTCACTAAATGACTGCTCCATTAATTGTAGTGGAAATGTCGCATCGTCTGGCAAGCCACCTGCTAATGAGATCACGCCTGGCGCACTGGCGGCGCTTAGGATTTCGCGAATATAAGAAGGCTGGATTTGTTGTAACGACGTGGCAAGTTGCATGGTTGGAGACTCTTTAAGAATATTGAATTAAAGATTACGTTAGCTTGCCCAAATAAGCATGTCCGTATATGCTATCTAACATGTCCATTTATGCTTTATCTGTTTCATGTTACCCACAAGCCAACAAGTTTCGCGAATAAATGATGTGCTCTATTTTATCCATCAGGATATCAGTAAAGAATTGCTTGCTCGCGACTTGGCAAACATTGCCGCCTATTCAGAACAACATTTTCATCGCGTGTTTAAAGCCGTAGTGGGAGAGTCTGTTCATCATTATATTCGCCGTACACGGCTTGAGTTTGCAGCAAACCAACTAATGTTTGATGGCAGCGCAACCGTATTGGATGTTGCAACTAAAGCGGGCTTTTCATCAGTATCTTCTTTTAGTCGTGCGTTTAAAGCGACTTTCAACTGTGCTCCAGGCCAGTGGCGTAACCTTGACAGACAAGACAGTAATAGCGAGGTAGCGGCCTATTACCAGAAAATAAGCCACATTGAGTTACCCGCGTGTGAGTTGCGTGAGCTGCCTCCCCGCCACGTTGCCTATATTCGACACCAGGGCTACGACAGATCTATTAGCAATGCCTGGCAGACACTCAAAGCATGGGCAGCAATGAATAACGTGGACTTCTCACAACAGTTTGGTTTACACCACTCTAACCCCGCGTGGGTCGCATTAGATAAATGTCGCTATGTCGCCTGTTTAGCGGTTGAATCCCCCATTACCAGACGAGGAATAGTTAATGCCATGACGATTCCAGGTGGTTTACATGCGGTGTTTAAGTTGCGCGGAAGGTATGGCGAACTGCTGCCTCAGTTAAGCAACATTCTCGCTAACTGGTTGCCGACATCAGGATTTAAAATGCAGTCGACTCCAGCTTATGTTCACTATCAAAAGAACCAGTTTTTAGCGCCTGACGAGCGCTATGAACTGGAGTTTTGTTTACCTATTTCATTATTCAATTAGGCGGTAAGCAGGAGCAAGTTTAACGGTTATTTACCCTAAACTATTTCCGTAGATGACATTACTTGCTTTCTTGTAATGTACTTATTTCAAGCAACACCGATTGCTCACCACAGCTCAACCAAATTTCGCCATCACTGATCGAAAATTGCAGTTGCATCGTGCGCGTGGCTAGGTCCGCTAGTGCTGCCATAGTGGCGTCACTCACCATATATATGGTCAAGTTATTATACTTTTGGGCTGTCGTTTGCTGTTGGCTCCACCATTGCGCCGCTGCATTTTCGCCATAGGCAAATAACACGGCATGCTGGGCACGAACGCTGGCTTTCTTCAGGCGCTTCTCGTCAGGTAATCCAAGGTCAATCCACAGTTCTATTTCATCACTGTAATTAACTTGCCAAAGCTCTGGCTCATCTTCATCACATAACCCTTTGGTAAAGTTCAGTTGTTCATTGCCATGCATAGCCCAAGCAACGATACGGAGCATCATGCGCTGTAGCGTTTCAGATGGATGCTGTGCAATCGTTAACGACTGATCCAGATAAACGCCTAAATCCATGTTTGCTAGGTTTATATCGGCTTTATAAATGGTGGCTTTTTGTGCCATGGGGTTCTACTCACTTTAAATACATTAGTTATTGGCGTCATAGTACGCCTATACACATCACTTTACTATTTAATATATGGAGTTTTTCTTTGTAAAATAGCAAAATAATCTTGCCCTGACCAAGACAAGCTTTCTATATTTGATACACTCAAGCTAATGCAAAATAACCTATTGATTTTAAGGCGCGCAAGATGAACAAACTCACTGTTGAATTATTACTCACTGGCAACGAATTATTGTGTGGTGACGTCATTGATAGTAACTCGGCTTTTATTGCGCAGGAGCTTGCAACACTTGGTCTGGAAGTAACGCGCCGGGTAACAGTGAAAGATGACTTGGGCTTGTTAAGTGAAGAGATCGCGGCTCAATCGAAGCGTGCTGATATCCTGATTGTTAACGGCGGCCTTGGCCCAACGGTTGATGATATGACCGCACAGGCATTAAGCAATGCAGCAGGTGTTCCTATTGCCTGCCATCCAGATGCCATGGCACATCTAGAGGACTGGTGTGAGCGGAGAAATTATCAACTCAATGAGCCTAACAAGAAGCAAGCAATGCTACCTCAAGGCTGTGACATTATAGCCAATGCAGTGGGCAGTGCAGTGGGCTTTTTCCTTGAACTAAATGGTTGCCTTATTTACACCAGCCCGGGTGTACCACGTGAATTAAAAACCATGATGCAGGATGAAATACTGCCCCATATTCGTCAGCGGAAAACAATTGAAAATCACACCGACATTAGCCGTTTTGGCGTGTTTGGGCTAGGTGAATCAACGATTCAAGAAATGGTTAACGATGCGTTTCCCGATTGGCCACAAAATATCGAACTTGGTTACCGTGCGGCTATGCCTAATATCGAAATCAAGTTAACCTCTCATGACCAACAAGCCCATGACATTAAACCGCTTTGGCAGCAACGTTTGGTTGAATTGCTTGGCGCCCACGTGATTGGTTTTGGTAAAACAACCATGGCGCAGGCACTGGTGAATGCGTTAAATGAGAGCGCTAAACAAGTGACCTTTGCGGAGTCATGTACTGGCGGATTGATGGCTTCTCAATTAACTACCGTGGCAGGTTCATCCGCAGTTTTTGAAGCAGGCTTTGTAACCTATTCAAACGCAATTAAAACGTCAATCCTCGATGTGCAAGAGTCAACGCTACACGATCATGGCGCGGTGAGTAAGCCGGTTGTCGAGCAAATGCTTAACGGGGCCCTTAACAAGAGTGGTGCAGATTATGGCGTTGCCGTATCAGGCATCGCTGGTCCCGGTGGCGGCACGCAAGAAAAACCGGTTGGCCTGGTATGGATAGCCTGGGGCTCAAGCAATAAAATGCAGACCGCCGCCCTTTATATTCCACTCGGACGTCAATATTTTCAGCAATACGTTGCAGCCGTTGGTCTTGATTTAATAAAACGTGAAGTATTAGGTGAGACACAAGCTCCTGTCTATCTAGAGGCGCGCAAAGCCAAGTTAAACTAAGGCAATATTTTGTTAACTCAGAGGCAACGAATTACCTAATAGGCTTTATCTTCAACTATACTTTGATACCAACCCGACAAAGTTATTGCTCACTTTTGCTGGTTAAAACGAAATGAATATTGTGTTGCTTTCAATCCCAATAGCCTGCTATTGCTCTATCAAGCGCCTTATCTTCATTTGTTTTTCCTTCGCAAAACAAGATCACAAACTTAATCAGATTGGTATTAATTCGCTTATTAATTGGAGATTTGATATGCCCAAATACATGATTGAACGTGCATTAGAAGGTGCGGGAAAGCTATCTAGCGAAGATTTGCAGGGAATATCTCAAAAATCCTGTGATGTCCTTGAAGCCTTAGGGCCAAAAATTCAATGGGTAGAGAGTTACGTTACTGACAACAAAGTATATTGTGTTTATATTGCGCCAGACGAAACGCTAATAAGAAAACACGCAGAGATGGGTGAGTTTCCAGTCACTAATATCAGTGAAGTGAAAACAATCATCGATCCAACGAGTGCGGAATAATATCGCTCCCAGCTCATTTTGGCGTAGGATAGTTGGTTTTACCTAGTCGATTTAGTATTAATTATTGCCAACTATCCTCCCCTATAATCTTACAATCAACAAGCTAGCCTATTACTTATACCTTGCTTGTACATCCGCAGGCATTGACTGCAATTGAAAGTCCACCATATATTCAAAGCTTTTTAATAGGCCGTCAAAGTGCGGTCCTTCCACTTGCGTAAGTAACGCATGACAGGCTTCCAATGTAGACAAACTATCTTCCCTAGAGGACTTGCGGATCCGGTAGTTACTCTCAAAACTAACATCAATACCAATACTTGGGATGTTACTCAAGCGAGGATTAAGACGAAAAATTTTATAAGCTTTTTTCCAGCTGCCATCGATCACAATGACACGATAATCACTCAATGTTGTGTTGCATTGTTGCTTAACATAAGTTGAGAATTCACCTGGACTCATTGCCTTCTCATTGGGGTAGAGTAACAACAGCTTTGGCTTTTTCCCCAACTGAGGCTCGTCAAATAAGGCGTTAAAATCATCATTATTGCTAAAATCTTCGCCAACGAGCAAATCACAGTTAGCCAATGATAACTCAACAATTTTTGCCGTGCCCTTGGCATGCTTAACTTCACTGGGATGTTGCAGAACGACTAATGGTAACTGGTTGTTTATTTTGCTTATTGTATGGCAAAAACAGGCTTTTTTTGCTCGATTACATTCACCACACAATTGTCGTTTGCTCATATAAATCTTCATAAAATTGGGATACACTGTCGTCTATTATATCGCTTCATCATAAGATTCAACAATGCTAAACAGCACAATGCCAAGTATTGGGTTCATTAAACAATGGATAATGCCAGTATTACTTACGCTAGTTACCTGTTTGATGTTTGCACTGCAAGATGCCCTACTTGTACCACTACAGTTTGATCGCGCAATGATCGCTCAGGGCGAGTTATGGCGCTTATTCACCGGGAATCTATTCCATACCAATAGTTGGCACCTATTATTCAACTTGCTTGGTCTGCTCATGCTAAGCCAGCTTTTTGGTCGCTTAATCAAGCCACTGCACTTTGCGCTATTTACCCTGCTAAACGGCAGCGCCGTTGGTGTTTTGCTCTATTTATTTTGTCCTGAGATAGAGTTGTATGTCGGTTTATCTGGTTACTTACATGGCTTGTTTGTGTTGGGCTGTTTGCTAGAAATACACCAAGGGCGGCAGAGTAGTTACTTGCTGTTAGCTGGTGTGGCGATTAAGGTGGGTTGGGAAACTTACTATGGCTCTAGCGAGCAAATGACGGTGCTGATTAACGCAACAGTGGCAACAGACGCCCATTTATTTGGTGCGCTAGCTGCCCTGCCTTTATTTGTTTGTTATTGTCTGCTCAATAAAAGAGAAGGCTTAACGAAGCAAGATAATATCATTTAGCTTCTCAACCTCATCGCGCACTTTCGCTGCTTCTTCAAACTCTAAATTACGAGCGTGTTCGTACATTTGATGCTCAAGGCTGGCAATTTGCTTTTCCAGATCTTTATTAGAAACAGATTTGTACTGCGCTGCACTTTCAGCCACTTGCTCTAGCGCCTCATCTTCTCCAACATCGAGATAATCAGTGATCTTCTTAACCAATCCTTGCGGTACGATACCATGCTCTTCATTGAAAGCCTGTTGCAGGGCGCGGCGTTCCACCGTCTGGTCAATTGCTTTTTGCATCGAGTTGGTAATTTTATCGCCGTATAAAATGGCTTTACCATTAAGGTTACGTGCCGCACGTCCAATCGTTTGAATTAGTGAGCGCTCAGAGCGCAGGAACCCTTCTTTATCCGCATCAAGAATCGCAACCAATGATACCTCTGGCATATCAAGGCCTTCTCGCAGTAAATTGATTCCAATGAGCACATCAAACTTACCAAGACGCAAATCACGGATGATTTCAATGCGCTCAACAGTGTCAATATCAGAATGAAGATAACGAGCTTTAACCCCATGTTCATCAAGGTATTCGGCTAAATCCTCAGCCATTCGCTTGGTTAGCGTTGTCGCGAGTACTCGCTCACCCTTTGCTACCCTGATTTGGATTTCACTATAAAGATCGTCCACTTGCGTGCCAACCGGTCGCACTTCAATTTCCGGATCGAGTAACCCCGTAGGTCGCACCACCTGCCGTGCAACATCGTCCCCCGACTTGTCCAATTCATACTCGCTTGGCGTTGCAGAAACATATATAGTTTGCGGCGCAATCGCTTCAAACTCTTCAAACTTTAACGGGCGGTTATCTAATGCTGACGGTAGGCGAAATCCATACTGCACCAGATTTTCTTTGCGTGATCGGTCACCTTTATACATCGCGCCTATTTGCGGAACGGTAACGTGGGATTCATCAATAATCAATAAGCCATCACTTGGCAAGTAATCAATCAGTGTTGGCGGCGGCTCGCCTGGCGCACGTCCAGAGAGATAACGAGAGTAGTTCTCGACACCCGAGCAATAACCAAGCTCAAGCATCATTTCAACATCATAGCTGACGCGCTCGGTTACACGCTGTTCTTCAATAAGTTTATGCAAAGACTGCAATTGTAATTTACGCTCTCGCAGCTCTTCTTTAATTTTATCTATCGCCCCTAAGATGGTTTCACGCGGCGTAACATAGTGTGTTTTAGGATAGACAGTAAACCGCGCAACCTGGCGTTCCACCGTGCCAGTGAGAGGGTCAAATAATGAGATACGCTCGACTTCATCATCAAACATTTCAACCCTTACGGCTAATTTATCAGAGTCAGCAGGAAAGATATCGAGCACTTCACCGCGCACCCTAAAGGTGCCGCGGGCAAATTCCATGTCGTTGCGTTTGTATTGCAATTCGGCCAAGCGGCGTAAAATAGCGCGCTGCTCCATCACATCCCCTTGACGGAAATGTAATAACATCTTCATGTAGGAATCGGGATCACCTAGGCCATAAATCGCTGAAACCGACGCAATAAGTATAACGTCCTTGCGCTCAATGAGTGCTTTGGTCGCTGACAAACGCATTTGCTCAATATGCGCATTTACCGCTGCATCTTTTTCAATAAATGTATCCGTTGAAGGCACATAGGCTTCTGGCTGGTAATAGTCATAATAAGAGACAAAGTATTCAACCGCATTATCAGGGAAGAACTCCTTCATTTCGGCATAAAGCTGCGCGGCCAGAGTTTTATTTGGCGCCATAATAAGGGTTGGTCGGCCAGAATCAGCAATAACATTCGCCATCGTATAGGTTTTACCAGAGCCAGTAACCCCTAAAAGCGTTTGATGAGCCAATCCAGACTCTAAGCCTTCTTGTAATTGCTTTATTGCGTTTGGCTGGTCACCAGCAGGTTTGTACTGTGAATTTAAACTAAAAGTCATTTCTATTTACTCACTGCTACATCACTTAAAGATTCATTCGTATCGTATCCGCCGATCTTTGAAAATTGATAGCGAATGATACTAAATGCAACCAAGCCAGTAAGACCTGCCGCGACAGTTACACCAATAATTAAACCGTGAATATCGCCCCAGTAACCGCCCAAATAGGCCGCAGGAATAGCTAAAACAAACAACCTGATGACATTGAGCATTATCGAAGCCATCGGTTTATGTAGCGCGTTTAATGTGGAATTAGTTAAAATAGTGACCCCAGCTAAGCCATGAACAATTGGCGTCGTTAGCAAATACAATACGATAATCTCGGCAACCCTCGGGTCATCAGCAAAGAGTTCAGCAATATAAGTAGCAGCGACGACTAATATTAGATAGATGCCACCTTGCCATAACATGACAAATTTAATGCTCGACATATAGCCTTGTTTTACGCGCTCAATTTGGCCAGCACCAAAATTTTGGCTAATAAACGGTGGAAGTGACATTGATAAGGCAAGCACAACAATGACAACAAATGACTCAATACGTGTTCCCACACCAAATGCAGCTACGGCTTCAGTGCCATAGGTTGCAACAATAGCGGTAATAATACTTGAAGAGATTGGGGTCATCATATTCGAAGCGGCAGCCGGTAGCCCAATAGCCATGACTTTTTTGGTTGAGTCCATCACTTGAGTCATATCGTAAGACCAACCAAGCATCTTGAATGAGAAAATAAGGCGATAGTAAACAATTGAACAGCTTATAACGCTTGCAATAATACTTGCCACTGCGGCGCCTTTGATACCCATTGCTTCAATAGGGCCAAAGCCGAAAATAAAGATAGGATCTAATGCTGCATTAATTATTGCCCCTATCCCCATAACCTTCGCGGGGGTTTTGGTATCACCGGATGCGCGCATCACCGAATTCCCTATCATTGGCATGATAATCACTAAACAGCCAAACAGCCAAGGCGTCATGTAATAAGCAATGTAGGTTAAGTTCTCACTATTTGCTCCCATCGCACCGAAAATTTGCGCTAGGAAAGCATAGATAAGCATTGCCAAGCCATAAATAAGAATAGCCGAGACAACGATAGCCACTGAAGCGTGTTGACGCGCTAACTCATGATTTTTCTGTCCAAGCGTTCGTGCAACAACGGCAGATACGCCGATCCCCATACCAATGGCTAAGCTAACAAGTGTAAAAGTAACAGGGAAAGTAAAGCTAAAGGCAGCTAGCGACTCTGTACCTAGCATACTGACATAAAAAGTGTCGACGATATTAAATGACATCATCAATATCAATCCGTACATCATCGGCACAGTCATATCTTTGATGGTAGAATTTACAGGGGCTGTTAATAGCTTATTAGATTTCATTCATTCCACACGACTAAAAAATTGAACGGCTGATAATATCAGAATTTGGCCTGAAAAGTTTAAACTATCTGTGAGAAATTGTTACACAAGCTATAAGGCGATATTAGCGCCCTAACCTAACTTGACGTACCTGGGTATAGTACTTGATAAAACAAACCAATTCTTAGCATTAGCGTAAAGTTATCCAAGTCCGTACTGCCCGAACAAACTGTACGAATGTCAAGCGATGATTTCCGCACCCCACTGGTCAACCAGTTTAACACAAACAGCTATTGACAGCAGCTAAACCATTGATTGCTAAAGAAAGGTGAAAAACGCTTAAATTTCAGTGTGTTTGACTAAAACATGCGCCCCCATGGGCTTTGTTCGACTTCTTATACTTTAATAAACATAGTTATCCACAGATTTAGTGGATAACCCATTCAACCCCGTTACCCTACTGCTTCTTATCATTGTGGTATTTTTTTTAGATCCTTTTAAAAAAAAATAAATTCAATTTAATTGCTGGTAAGTGAATAGATTTTGCTAATGTTTTTCAAGATCCCTGTCAAGTTGTTAAGGATATTTTTATTACAAAATTTAGATAAGTTAAGTTGATCTTTAAAAGCGAGAGGAAATTAAGGTCATAATTGTTTTATCGCGTAGATATCAAACAAAAAGCGTCGTTTTATGACTCAGATTGCCTAAGTGTTATCCAAACAGTAACTTTTTAGTATTGAGCTGTTGACAGTTCCCATTGCAGTCTTTAATATGCGCTCCGTCTTCACCGACAATCATTCCCCAATAGTTCAGTTGGTAGAACGGCGGACTGTTAATCCGTATGTCGCTGGTTCGAGTCCAGCTTGGGGAGCCATTTGACACTTATAGTGTTGAATGTTATTGATTTTGGTGATTGTGATTCCCCAATAGTTCAGTTGGTAGAACGGCGGACTGTTAATCCGTATGTCCCTGGTTCAAGTCCAGGTTGGGGAGCCATTACAAATATTATCTTTTCTACCGAAGATAAAAAAAGACAATATAATAATTCCCCAATAGTTCAGTTGGTAGAACGGCGGACTGTTAATCCGTATGTCGCTGGTTCGAGTCCAGCTTGGGGAGCCATTTATCTTTTTCAGCTAAAAGATAAATAAAGAAACATTGTGATTCCCCAATAGTTCAGTTGGTAGAACGGCGGACTGTTAATCCGTATGTCGCTGGTTCGAGTCCAGCTTGGGGAGCCATCGATTCATATCTTGAAGTACTTACTTACACCTTCCAAAGCAAAAAACACACTAACAAAACCATAGTCTCACTCCAGTTCCAGTGCAAATAGTCAGTGTTCTACAGACAATACGCCGCCTTGGGCAAGGAAAAGATAGACATAATAAGAACGAAGCCATCTCTTCTTCCTATCTTCCTGATAGTCAACCATCGCAAGAAACCTAGTCTTTAGACAGCTTTTTAACAACCTAGTTAGTGGTGAGTATGCCCCCACCATCTATAGACCTGATGGCCATAATACCAAAGAATCCCGAATGCTATCATCGCTAACGCGACAGCAGAGTGAGTGCCAGGAGCGGCATCGATCAGAAACAAAAAGCCCATAATAATGACAAAGACAGCCAAAGCGGATTGTACGTCAGTTTTTGTGCCGTTTTTGAAGTTTGGATTAAGCATAAATCACCTCCTAACTCAATAATCACCAACCATTATAACGCTAAGCTTCAGGAGTATTAAGTAATATTAATCTCAATTAGTGAGCAAACTTAATTCCTTTAACTAATCAAACGATTGCCTGTCACTGTGGGAATAACACCACAACAATTTTGCTCACAGGCTTATCGCTTTATCCGCATTGATTAGTCGATATATAAGCAAAAGTCAGGGCTATTACCTCGGCAAAATACAAATCGCTAAGCGAGCGCAGAACGACAATGCTGACTTTAGTTTATCGCAGTGCTCAAAATTCTTGGTGGCAACGAGCAAATTGGCTTTAGGAAGACTAAAAATCACTTTAGCGAGTCATTATGGCTGAGGCTTCCGCCCTTTTTGGCTAACATAAAGACCGGTTGCAACAAGACCACAGGCGATAAGCTGGCTCGACGTGAATGACTCATCAAGAATTAACCAGGCTAAAATCACGGTAAATACTGGGATTAAATTACTAAATGAACCAGCTACAGTCACTGGGATCCGGCTTATTGCATAGTTGTAGCATAGATAAGCACCCAAGGTGACCACCATACCGAGGTACACAATGGCGCTAGCACCAGTGATTGAAAATGTAGTTGGGAATGGCATCATCAACACAAACGGTGTAAAGAAAAACGCACCGACAAACGCTGGAAATGCAGTAAGGAAGACAGCTGAGTAGCGCACGCTAAATCGCTTAAGCAGCACACTATAGCCCGCAGCACAACACATCGCCAAGAATTCTAAAAAATTACCCCAAGCTGGATTAGGCGCGTTTTCAGTTATTTCACTACCAATAGATAGGCCAACGACCCCGGCAAACGCGATGCCAAAACCGAGCAGTTGCATCCGGGTAATTCGTTCTCCAAGCGTAAAAAATGCGATCAATGCGATGAGTAGTGGCATGATCGCAGTAATGGTACCGGCCTGAGCAGCTGAGGTATTCATTAATGCTTCCGCTTCAAGCACAAAATAAATACAAGGCTCTAGCAATGCCATGAACAACAATAACTTCCAGTCACCGGCTTTATAATCAAAGCGGAAGAACTGTTTAATAAATAAAACAAAGCAACAAGATGCAACTATCATCCTTGCCCAAATAACAAACATTGGTGAATAGTCCGCAAAGGCAAACTTCAACGCAATAAATGAGCTTGCCCAAAGTAACATTGCCATACTTAGCACTAATAATGGAATAATTGAAACTTGGGGTTTGGACATCAGACACCATATGCATTTACGGAACAAAAAATATCTTGCGAAGTGTAAATTAAATTACTCATAGTGCAATTAAAATTTTCGCTAACTAACAAATTCCTGCATAAGTTATCGGACTATTTTATTTGACATTGATCCACGTGGCCAAAACTCGTTAATACTTACTCGATATGTGGTTGTTTATCGTTGAATAAACGCGGATAATAGGCGCCATCTATGCAACAACAAACTAACGACAATGGTTGAATATTTTTTACTCTTAATCGGTACGGTTTTAGTAAACAACTTCGTGCTGGTGAAATTCCTTGGCTTATGCCCCTTTATGGGAGTTTCCAGCAAACTAGAATCTGCGATTGGCATGTCGATGGCCACCACCTTCGTCCTTACAATTGCCTCGCTTTGTAGCTTTCTAGTTAATGAGTATTTATTGGTGCCGCTGGGCATTGAGTATCTGCGTACCCTAAGTTTTATTTTAGTCATCGCCGTTGTCGTTCAATTTACCGAAATGGTAGTGCGTAGCACAAGCCCTGCCCTTTACCGTATGTTGGGAATTTTTCTACCACTAATTACCACCAACTGTGCCGTACTTGGCGTTGCTCTGCTAAATACTAACGAGCAGCACAACTTCATCGATTCGATAGTCTATGGTTTTGGCGCCGCACTAGGTTTCTCGTTAGTGCTCATTCTATTCTCTGCCATGCGTGAGCGTATTGCAGCAGCAGATGTACCAGGCCCCTTTAAAGGCGCATCAATAGCAATGATAACTGCCGGATTAATGTCGTTGGCGTTTAGCGGATTTACAGGATTAACAAATTAACCATGAGTATCGTATTAATTGCCATCGCGGTGTTAACCGCGCTCGGCCTAGTCTTTGGAGTTTTGCTTGGCTTTGCTTCAATTAGGTTTAAAGTTGAAGAAGATCCTATTGCAGAGAAAGTTGACGCTATTTTGCCGCAAACTCAATGTGGGCAATGTGGTTACCCCGGCTGTAAGCCCTATGCCGAGGCAGTTGCCAATGGAGAAGCCATCAACAAATGTGCACCAGGCGGCCAACAAACCATAGAGATAATCGCAGATTTACTTGGCGTCGATGTACCACCTGCCCAGGGCGAAGAGCAGGCGCCCGTGAAAACGGTAGCGCTGATTATTGAAGAGGACTGTATAGGATGTACTAAATGTATTCAGGCCTGTCCAGTTGACGCCATAATGGGTACCACTAAACAAATGCACACCATAATCAGTGATGAATGTACCGGATGTGACCTCTGTGTCGATCCCTGCCCCGTTGACTGCATCATCATGGTTCCTGTCGAGCAAACCACTCGTACGTGGAACGGAAAACTCAACACCATTCCAGTTAAGCTGTTGGAGTCCTAAATTGAAAACTATTCTCAACCTAGTCGACGAAGGACATCTGTGGGATTTTCATGGTGGTATCCACCCACCATCACGTAAAGAACGCACCAAAGATAGCGCTATTGTCCCCATTCCCATGCCGCAACACTTATATATTCCGGTTGCACAACATGTCGGACAACCAGCACTACCGATTGTGCAAGTTGGTGTAAACACCAGACAGGGGCAACTAATTGCTCGTAAAGAAGGTTTTATTTCGGCCAATGTCATTGCACCTGCCAGCGGCACAGTTTGTGAAATAGCAGATTACGCTGCTTGTCACCCTTCAGGCATCCCAACACAAACAATCACCATAGCTACCTCAACAGAGCAAAATTTCGAGTCACTGGAGCCGTTGAGTTTAGACGATGACAACCAAAAAATTTTAGAGCGAATCAATACCAGTGGCATCACAGGTCTTGGCGGTGCAAGCTTTCCAACAGCAGTGAAACTAGCACCAAATAAGCCAATAGAATATCTGATTATTAATGCAGCAGAATGCGAGCCCTATATCACCGCTGATGACGCACTAATGCGCGAACGTGCCGCAGACATAATTAATGGCATTAAAGTAATGCAAAAGTTACTTAATCCTACCCGAACCATCATTGCTATTGAGGACAATAAACCACAGGCGATAGCGCAGATAGAGCAAGCAGCAGATGACAGCATGATCGTTCGTGCTATCCCCACGCTTTATCCTGCAGGCGGTGAAAAGCAATTAATCGAAGTACTCACCAGCTTGCAAGTGCCAAGCGGAAAAATTCCAGCAGATATCGGTATAGTGGTACAAAACATCGCGACGTCCTATGCTGCAGGAAATGCCGTGTTAAAAGGTCAGCCACTCATTAGTCGTATTGTTACAGTAAGTGGTGATTTGGTTGAACGCCCGGGTAATTACGAAGTACCACTGGGTATGTCAATTAAGGATCTACTTGAGCAATGTGGTTTTAAAGCAAGCCAAAGGCAGAAAATTATTGTTGGCGGCCCGATGATGGGCTTTGCCCTTAATGATATAAACGCCCCGGTAGTTAAAGCGACCAATTGTGTTATTGCCGCAAGCGAGCAAGAACTCCCTAACCCACCGCCAGAGCAAAACTGTATCCGTTGTGGGGATTGTGAGCAAGTGTGCCCTGCACAACTGCTACCACAACAGTTGCAATGGTTCGCTAAAGACCAAGATCACGACAAGCTCAAGCAGCATGATTTATTTGACTGCATCGAATGTGGGGCCTGTGCATACGTTTGTCCTAGCAGTATTCCACTCGTGCAATACTACCGCGTGGCCAAAGCTGAAATTCGCAGTGAAGAGCGAGAGAAGCAACAAGCACAGCGCGCTAAAGAGCGCTTTGAGCAGCGTATCGCCCGATTAGAGCGTGAAAAAACCGAACGTGAAGAGCGTAATCGCCTTGCTGCAGAAAAACGTAAAGCAGCAATGAAAGGTACAAGTAATGGCGATGCTATTGCCGCTGCACTTGCCCGAGTCAAAGCAAAGAAAAGCCAAGCGCAGGAAGAAAGCGCTGCGCCAAATGATCGTGTTGCAGCCGCTATTGCTCGTGCCAAGGCCAAGAAAGCGGCTAAACAAACAACGACACCTGAACAGTCAAGTGAAGATGAAAACCAGCTTGAACAAAAATCACGCGTTGCAGATGCAATCGCACGGGCGAAAGCTAAGAAACTAGCCGCCCAGCAGGCTGACCAAGCGCCGCAGTCTGATGAAAACCAGCAGGTAGCCCCCGCAGAACCTCAACTAAGTCCTGAAGAGGCTAAAAAAGCGCGTATTGCCGCAACAGTTGCCAAAGCTAAAGCGAAAAAGCTAGCTGCCAAGCAAGTTGAGCAAGCGCCGCAGCCAGATGAAAATCAGCAGGTAGCCCCCACAGAATCTCAACAAAGTACTGATGAGGCTAATAAAGCGCGTATTGCCGCAACGGTTGCCAAAGCCAAAGCGAAGAAACTAGCCGCCCAGCAGGCTGAGCAAGCGCCGCCACATGCACCAGCAAAGCTTGAAGCAGAGCAGGCTCCGCGTACACCGCCGCCAGCAGCAGTAGAATCGGAATTAAGCCCCGATGAAATAAAGAAAGCACGTATTGCCCAGGCAGTTGCTAAGGCAAAGGCCAATGCATTGGCGAAAAAGAACCTTAAAAAATAAAGAACACTAAACACAGGTATTATTCATGTATTTATCGGTAGCTCCATCGCCCCATCATAAAGGTACAGGCGATACATCCACAGTGATGCGCAATGTGGCGTTAGCCACAATGCCTGGTATCGCCGCCTTGGTTTATTTCTTTGGCGCTGGTGTCTTAGTACAAATCATTATTTGTATCACCACCGCAATGCTTACCGAAGCAGCGGTACTACATTTGCGAAAAAAGGACATTTCCACCACCCTCAAAGATAACAGTGCGCTGCTAACGGGCTTGTTGCTTGGCCTGTCTATTCCACCGCTAGCCCCGTGGTGGATTGGTGTTATCGGTGTGGTATTTGCTGTACTCATCGCAAAACAACTTTATGGCGGTTTAGGGTTTAATTTATTTAACCCAGCAATGGTTGGCTATGTACTGCTGCTGATTTCTTTTCCTGTTGCGATGACCAATTGGTCAGTGCCAACAGAGCTAAGCCATCATCAGGTGACTTTTAGCGATATTATTAGCGTTATTTTTACTGAGACAACAACGACTGGAATGACTGTAAATGATATACGTCACACCATCGATGGTGTCACCATGGCCACGCCACTGGATACATTAAAAACAGATTTAACCTTAGGTCTTACCGTAGGTGAAAGTACCGCAAAGGATATGTTTTCTAGTTGGGCTGGCTTTGGCTGGGAGTGGGTCAATATCGCCTTTTTGGTTGGTGGCATTTATTTATTAAAAATTGGCGTTATTCGCTGGCATATTCCAGTGGCAGTTATTGGCTCACTTTTATTTTGCTCGTTGTTAGGTTATTTGCTCGATCCTGATAGCCACGGTACGCCAATTATTCACTTATTTAGTGGCGCGACGATGTTTGGTGCATTCTTTATTGCAACCGACCCTGTTACTGCGGCAACTAGCAACCGAGGCAAACTTTTATTTGGTGTGATCATTGGTGCCTTACTTTACATTATTCGTAATTACGGTGGTTTCCCCGATGCAATAGCTTTTGCAGTACTATTAGCGAATATGACTGTGCCAGTTATCGATTATTACTCCAAGCCAACCAGCTATGGCAACAAGGCAGACTAAATAGATGAAAAGTATCATTAGTAAAAATGGGTTAATACTCGCTGGATTCGCTCTGGTAATTAGCGCCATTGTGGCGTTGACACATCAAGGCACTAAAGAAAAAATTGCCGAGCAAGAAACCAAGCAACTTTTACGCATATTAGATCAAGTGATTGCAGCAGATAGCTACGACAACGAGTTATACAAGCATTGTATTAACACTAATTCGCAGCAATTTTTGGGCAGCAGCCACGATCAGCGTGCCTTTGTCGCCCTAAAAGGTAACACGCCTGTTGCGGTCGCAATAGAAACAATTGCACCTAATGGCTACAACGGCAATATCAATTTGATTGTTGGTATTAAAGCGAACGGAGAGGTTAGTGGCGTACGCACATTGGCTCATCAGGAAACACCAGGCTTGGGCGATAAAATCGAAATTGTTAAAGATAACTGGATAAGCAGCTTTAATGGTCAAATACTAAAAGATCACAAAGACAAACGTTGGCAGGTGAAGAAAGATGGCGGGCAGTTTGATCAATTCACTGGCGCAACCATCACACCACGTGCCGTTGTTCAGGCAGTGAAGAATACTATTATCTATTTTGAGCGGAACAAAGAGCAGCTTTTTAATGGCACAGCCCGTTGTGGAGCAAAACAATGAACCAATATGCAGAATTAACTTGGCAGGGATTGTGGAAAAATAATCCGGGGCTCGTACAATTACTCGGACTATGTCCCTTACTAGCCGTTACATCGACTTTAACAAACGCATTAGGTATGGCGATTGCGACTATTGTTGTCATGGTATGCTCCAATGCTACAGTCTCTCTGATTCGGCAATGGATCCCAAAAGAAATCCGTATTCCAATCTTTGTTATGATTATTGCGGGCTTTGTAACCTGTGTTCAGCTGCTGATTAATGCCTATGCTTATGGACTCTACCTGTCTTTGGGCATCTTCCTGCCGCTGATTGTAACGAACTGTATTATCATTGGTCGCGCTGAGGCATATGCATCTAAAAATGATTTGTTACCATCGGCTTATGACGGCTTAATTATGGGCATTGGCTTTGGCGTTATCTTATTATTGCTTGGCGCCGTTCGTGAGATTTTAGGCCAAGGTACACTGTTCTCAGGTGCAGAAATCCTGTTAGGAGATTGGGCAAAATCATTAACAATTCACTTAATTGATTTTGACCAATCATTCTTGTTTATCATGCTACCACCAGGCGCCTTTGTCGCGCTGGGCTTCATATTGGCAATAAAAAATAGCGTTAATAGTCGAGTCGAGGCGCTAATTGAACCGCCAGTAGAAATTGAGAAACCACAGCGTGTACGTATCAATAAAGTGAGCTAACCCAATGAACAAAGAAAAACGTCAGCAGATACTCGAAATATTACGTGATGATAACCCACACCCTGAAACGGAGTTAGAATATAGTTCCCCCTTTGAATTATTGGTGGCGGTAACCCTTTCGGCACAAGCGACTGATGTGGGCGTCAATAAAGCCACCCGTAAACTCTTCCCTGTGGCTAACACACCACAGGCAATTGTTGACTTAGGTGTTGATGGGCTAAAAGAATACATCAAGACTATTGGCCTGTTTAATTCTAAAGCAGAGAATGTTCATAAGGCATGTAAAATGCTGGTTGAGTTACATAATGGCGAGGTCCCCGAAAATCGAGAAGCGCTTGAAGCACTGCCCGGCGTTGGTCGAAAGACTGCAAATGTTGTATTAAACACAGCGTTTGGCTGGCTAAAAGATAATGAAGGTAAATACTTTATTGCTGTTGATACGCACATTCAACGTGTCGCAAACCGTACTGGGTATGCTAAAGGTAAAAATGTTGATGAAACAGAAAAAAATATAATCAAGAACACACCTCGAAAAACAGAGTTCTTTTTCAATTTACACCATTGGTTAATTCTTCATGGACGATATATCTGTGTAGCACGTAAACCACGTTGTGGTGCCTGTATAATTGAACATTTGTGTGAGTTTAAAGATAAAACTGAATAAACGACTGACTGACGCCCTTTTATAGAGCGTCAGTCAGGAGCTTTAAAATCCCCATTCAAATCCTACTGACAACCTATCGGTTTGATTAAATTGACCAAACAGAGTCGACGAGTCACCACCAAAAATGTCAGCTGTCACCCAAAGTTTAAGGTTATCCTCTAGCATATGACTAAGCTCCAGTTGAATAGAAGAGTCATGGTGCTCTATACCATAAAGCGCTAACGCTTCTAGTTGCCAATTTTCATTGGCAAAATTCTGCTGGTACATGAATGAAACAATATGATTTTGCTTAGGCCGCACCAAACTGGAACCAATTTCACCTTCAATATCAAACAAACTGCTCTGGAACCACTGTAAGCTCAGCATAGTATCTTGTAGCCCTTGCCAATCAATACCGACAACTGAAGATATGTCCTTACTTTTAGCAATACCCCTGTGTGTAATAAACTCCGGCTTGCTGTTTTCCAGCAAGTGATAACTAGCTGAGCTGTAGCCTAGTTCGGTACGTAGCGTCCAATCACCAAAGGCTTTGGCGGCGGTAAAACCTAATAGATGGCTACGTTTATATTCGGCATCAATTTCTAGCGTAAGATCAGAGCCTTCACCACCTGTAAGCTGTTGGTAAAAAATTGGCGTATCAATATAGTGGTAAAGGTAATTAAAGCTTAAGTCCC
Source organism: uncultured Gammaproteobacteria bacterium (assembly GCA_937139475.1). Taxonomy (GTDB): domain Bacteria; phylum Pseudomonadota; class Gammaproteobacteria; order Enterobacterales; family Psychrobiaceae; genus Psychrobium. The sequence continues at coordinate 73,415 of CAKZQF010000133.1, forward strand.
AGCCATTTAAAAACTTACTGTATCTGAGGCCAAGTTCACTATCTTTCAACACATCATCAGGTTTATGCATATCAAAACGCGCAACCTCTATTCCTTCAACTGGCTGAGGAACAAGCAGCGGACTAGTCATTTGATAATCACTGCCCGTGTTGGCAAAGTCGTGATAAGTTTGATCCATAATCCATAGCAGCTGTAAGCTGTCATCATCTCCGATGGGAATTTCAGCGTTAACCATCCATAATGGAATGCGCGAATCATCAAAGTATTGCAAGATAAACTCTCGGTAACTTTGTGGGTTTACAACATCTAAAACTTTAAGCCCATCTGCTTGCCCCCACACGACCTGTTGTTTACCTAATCGCCAGAAAACTCCTGCTGCTTCCGTATCCAAGTACCATTCTCTAACTTCCATATCAAAATTATCTCCTTCCCATAAAGGGCCGTTTATTGAGCTAGCAGTATCTAGGCGATCACCTTCATATCCTAAGTTGTCCTGAGTATCAAAGAGAACCCTACCAATGATAGTCATATCTATATCGCTACTAAGCGACATGTTCAGCTCAGGCTTCCATACATGTTCGAATTTCTGGATTTCGCTACCTTTTGCGATACTCATCTCTGATTGCCAAATTGAAGATACTTCAACATTAGCAATCGTATTTGTGCTCAGTAATGTTGCACCAAGAAAAATTAAGGTTGATCGATTCATGTTTACTTACCTTGCTTAAGAGCACGTTTTGTAAACAAGCTGTCTTTCACTTCAGACTCATAATCAACGTCGCTAAATTCGAATATACTTTGGTGCCCAGTTTTATGGTTGTTAATAGTCAACTTATGACGAGTAACGATATCGTTTACCAAACGCACATCACCCATGACTAAGCTTTTTAATCGCTTGTCTTTAATGCCCCAGTAATCCGCTTTAACCACGACCCAGGTTTTAGTGTCTATCCAAACGAGAGTACGGCCATAGCCTAAATCTTTTGCTACCTCTTTGCTCACTGGCGTCCCTTCTAAAACTACCGTTTCAAATGATTCGCCTGATGCCAATGAGATACTTTCATGGCGTAACTTGGTAAAGTTGTAATCAGTAAGCTCAAGTTTTCCTTCCAGCATCATGTCTTCATAAGTGAAATCCGTGCCTAGAAAGTAATCGCCCCGATCTGACGCCGAAATACGACGAACTTTACGCATGGCAGGTAGATATAGCCACTGATCATCTTCTTTCGCTGTATCCTTGTAATCGAAAGTTAAAAACGCGGTGGCTTTTACATTGGTCGGCTTTTTGTAAAAAAGAACGGTTCTTTTTTCTCCATCGTAGTATTTACGAAAAGCCAGAGTTTCTCTTACTCGAGTTTTTCCTCGTTTATCGGTTAGCGTCATAGTGAGCTTACGGGTGACCTGCTGACCATCATCTACATTGTTGACCTTATTAACTATTTCGATGGCTTCAGGCGAGCTTGAAGCCTGTGCCGTTTGCGTTAAAGCAAGGTATCCAATAGAAGTAATTACAGATAAAGTAACTAAAGAGCGTAATACGCGTGCAAAAGACGGAGATTGTGTTTTCGTTTGTGTATTCATAATGTTTTGTTCACCTTGTTGGAAAGCGTGTGAAATAAAAGTGGGTTTGAAAGCTTTAATAAGTGCAGGCAATAAGCTCATGCTGGCAAAAAAGCTTGTGCTGACTGAGATAAATACTATGGTGCCGAAGTTCGTTAGCGGTACTACCTGGCTTGAAGTAAGCACACCAAAACCAAGCGCTATAGCGATATAATTAAAAAACAAAGCACGGCCTGTTAGCGGGTAAAGTGCAGTCAGGGTTTTGTTCCAATCACCTTGTGTTTGTTTAAATGTGGCCCGTAAGCGATCTATGGTATGGATAGCAAAATCAACCCCTAAGCCGATGGCAACTGATGCAAACATTGACGTACCGACACCGAGTTCTATGCCAAAGATAACCATTGCGGCATAAACTAAGAGTAGTGAACTTACAACAGGGATCAGTGCAAAGCTTGCGGCAACGAAAGACTTGAACAATAACGCTGAAACTAACCAAACGAGTAACAGAGAAATAGCCAAGCCCACAAAATGGCTCTCTCCTAGGTCTTTGATCCAATGATAGTTAAGGTTTACTCGACCACTTAAAGTAGCGGTAACTTGCGTATCGTTAAATTGCTGATTTATGTACTCTTGTATGGTTTCAATAGCAACTTTGGTGTATTGGTAGCTACCTCTATTGAACTGAACGCGCATATTGGCAACACGATAATCGTAATCAATTTCCTCTTCAAAATCGGTTGGATCTGATGAAGCTGAGTAGATCAAGAAATATTGCGCTATCAGTGCTTTATCAGTAGGAAGTTGATATAAGTCCCTGCTGCCTCCGTTCAACGAGCGATTCATTTGTTTGAGGTAATCAACGATTGAAGTTGCACCTTTGACATTCGGTTGAGTTAACGCAAATTCTTGTAACGCTTGCATCTTATTTAACACTTCAGGTTCAAATAAGCCTTCCGCTTCGTTCGCTTCAATGACAATATCCAAGTTATTGGTGCCATCTAAATTGTGGTTAATCGCTTTATCCGCTTGATAGAGCCTTTCACTTGGATGAAAAGTCGCTATGCGGTCTTCATCTACAGTTAAATGACTAGCGGCAAAAATTCCTGAAAACATGATCAAAGCGAATACTGTGATCACAGTCTTGTGATTGTTTAACGTAACTTTGCCAAGTTTTACCATTAAAGAGGCAAATTGATCATGGCCTTGTTGTTTGGCCTTTTTAGCCATGTTTTTACTTGCAGTAGGCTGAATGATTGCCATTGCAGCAGGCAAAAATACCAAAGAGTATACCCAAGCAATCGCTACTCCTAGGGCAGTAAACAAACCAAAGTATTTAAATGGAGGCATGTAGGCTGCGAAATAAAGACCTATGAATCCAGCTACTGTCGTTAGCGTGGTTAACGTAATGGGTCGCCACATCTCTATCAGAGTCTCAACAATTAACCGTTTTTTATCCTCCTCTGGGCGATGAGCTTGCAGATCAAAGTAATGACTAAAGATATGCATAGAATCGGCAACAGCAATACCAATTAGAATAACGGGCAAGGCGTTGGTAATGACAAAGAATGGCACATCTGCCATTGCCATGACTGCTAATGTTATCAGTACGGATGCGGCAATGATCACATTGGCTAATACAGCGGCACTTGCACGACGAAAAGCTAAAAGAATAATAAGGGTGATCACTAACCCAGCAATAGGGTTTAGCTTTTGTGCATCAGCATCAATGTAGCTTCCCATATAGCCAGAAACGGCGCCTTCACCTGCTACATGAATTTCGTCACCTACTGATTTGGGTGATCTTTCAACTAAAGACAGGATTTGCTGATAGGTTTCTTCAACATTATTTTCGTCCAATAGTTCAGCAACGACTAGTGTTGCTTGTTTATTGTGGGCAACCAAGCTACCCATGTATAAAGGAAAGTCAGATACTTGTCGCCACACTTCATTCGCGCTGGATTGTTTTTCGGTTAAGTCGTCGAAAAATGGCACGACATCCATACCCTCTTCTCTACCAGAGATATTGTTTTCCGTCGCCAAACTGGTAATTCGATCGCTATTTATATTATCTAGGTTAGCCAACTCCTCACTTAACCAGCTCACCAGGGCTAAAGATTTAGGGTTGAATACACCATGTTCACCTTGATTCACAACAGCAATTACTATGGGATCACTTAAACCAAACTGTACTCTAACTTTGTTTTTATATATCAGTGCTGGGTTATCATCTGCCAAGAACGCATCTGATCGAGTATCTTTGTATAACTTAGGTAATGAGGTTAGTAGTGCCGCCATCAGCATTAAGCTAACAATCACTACAGACTTTGGATAATTAACGAGTAACCAAGCCAGATTTCCAACTAAGCCACTAGTTCGTTGTTTTTTATGGGTCATCATTTTTCTCACCGTTTTAATTACGAATAACCATTTAAAATGGCGTTTAATACTTGTTTTGGGTTATCAAGGGATGAGAAATGTCCTGTACCTTCGATATGCATTAACTTTGCGTTTTTGATCATCTTTTGGCACGCGATACGCTCACTTTGCGTAGACCAGTCGTGCTCCGAATACACTAAAGTCACTGGCACGTTTATTTTATGGTAACGTTTCTGGCCTTCTGTCCAGCTCTTCCAGTTGAGGAATATCGAGCGGAATGCCTTGCTATAACCTTTGCGTTTGCCTGTTTTGCTAAACTCGTCTACCAAGTGTGCAGGCAAGTTGTCGTTGCTTTCAAAGCCACCTTCAAGCACTTGCTGCAATACATCGCGCTTTTCGGCGTTAGAAATAATCCAACCGAAGAAAGGCAGTTTAATCCCCGTAAATAGAATTTTTCCAAGTGTTGAACTTCTATCTAAACCATTGCTGTTAACATAGTCTGCCGCGTTGAAAGCAAATACTTGTTTGATTGAAACCTTGTCTTGTGCAGCGATGCCTAAAGCAATGGCACCACCAATTGACTCACCTACAAGCGTGACGTTCTCAAGTTTTAGCTTATTGATGAATTCACTAACGTGGTGAATGAATAAAGGCTTTACATGTTTTTGATTGGTAATATCTGACTGGCCGTGCCCTGGTAAGTCTAATGCGTAAACGGTGTAGCGTTTTGCTAAGTCAGGAATAACTTTTTCAAAATACTCCAGCTGAGTGCGCAATGTGTGTATTAATACCAATGGGTCACCTTGACCTACTTTTAAATAGCGCATGTTGATACCTGCTGAGTTTACGAAGTGAATTTCACCTTGTTTTCCCTCTACAAATGTTTGAGTATCAACATTGCTACTCATGTTTAATATTGAAGTTGTCATCTTAAAACTCCTCGACTCACCATGCATAAATGCATATACATGTATGTATTTATAAAATTAGTTCGTCAGTATTTCGTTCAGGTACGACTCTGTAGATATATACCAGTCATGATCAGCTAAATTAGCTAACCAGTTTTGCAACTTGGGGTAGTCTTTTAGTGGCATATTGGCTCGCTTATGAAAAAGGAAAAATGCTAAGAGGCTAATATCAGCAATGGATAGCTCATTCCCTACCAGATAACTCGAACCATCCAAGATATTTTCTAAAGCACTCACCGCTTTATCAAATGCCTGCCATTGCTGTTTATCAACTTCTGGCTCACCAACCCCCCAATATGGTAAAACGACCTTTCTATGGGCAATAGGCCCAACACCTGCTGTAAAGTAATTAGATTGCCAAAATAAGATTCGTAACACTTTTGCCTGTTGCTCTATTCCTTGCGGCCAAAGCGACGATTGATGGCTTGAAGCGAGATATTGCATAATGGCGTTGGATTCAGTTAAAACTAAATCACCCTGTTGTAAAACTGGCACCTTACCGTCAGGGTTTAACGCTAGAAACGCCTCTTGCCTTTGCTTTCCTCTATTAATCGCTACATGCTGGAATTCAGGCTGTATTCCCAGCGCATTACACAACAAGAGTAACTTTATGTTGTTGGCCGTAAGAGGGTTAATATAAATCTTTGTTTTTTCATTCATCAATTACCTACCATTTTTCACATTGTAAATGTATATGCATGTAAATCGTTTTTAAAAAAGTGCTACTTAAGCACTTTTACAAACTTATCCGCAAGTTCGTGTACCTGCCCAGCCTGAGGCTCTCCTAATTTCTCGACAATCTCTTGTTGCGCTTGCTGCCAAATAGGTAGTGCCTGTTCATAAAGCGCTTTACCCGCCTCAGTTAAACTTATGTTCTTAAGGCGGCTATCATTGTCGTCTACTGATGTTTGCAGATACCCATCGCGAAACAAAGGCTTTAAGTTTCTGGTTAAAGTCGTTTGGTCTAACACCAAGATGTCCTGCAAAGCCTTATTAGTCGTTTCTTTTTTGAAAAAGACAGCACGTAATATTGAAAACTGCCCGACCTTTAAATCTACCGCTTTCAATCTGTCTTCATAGAACTGAGTGATCAGCCTGCTGGATTTGCGCATCGCTAAATTAAAACAGTAGTCGGTATTCATAAGAGGCTCCTTAAATGATGATTAAAATATAATACATGCATATACATATGTAAAGACTTATTTAAAATTTCTTGTTAGAGTCACATAAAAAACAGATATGCAAATATCAACTGCCGCACTGCTAAATTTGGCTGGCCGACTATTGCCGTTGATACCCATATATTCAGGGTCTCTAATCGTACTAAGTTAGCGATGGGAAAAAACGTCGATCTAGTTGAGAAGAAACTACTAAAAGTGGTGCCAAAAGAGTTTATGGTTGATGTACACCATTGGCTTATTTTGTTGGGCCGTTACACCTGTATCGCACGCAAGCCGCGTTGTGGCTCGTGCATCATTGAACACCTTTGTGAATACAAAGATAAAACGGAATAAATAATTGGGTATGCAGTGAACGAATAACTTTCGCTAACTGCAAACCTTTTAGGATAGAAGCTAACAATTTAATCTTCTTTCAATGCATGCCTAGCGGCAATAAACCGTCTAGTCAGAAGACTACCTCCTTTAACCTCTTTTAGTTGAATGTACCAACGGGTAAACAAGACTCTAATTAACCAATAAAAAAGAATACCAATCATTAAATAAATCAGCGCATCATCATGAATAAAATCAGGCCAACTATCTGATGTATTGGCAGAGATCGACATGACAGTGCCTAATAGCGCATAACATGTTCTCCAAGCATGCCTTGCAATCCTATGCTTTCCACAAAGACCACCTCGTAAGATCATGTTTAGGTCCAAAAAAGCAGCCATCGCAGCTATAGTGGCATGAATAGTAAATATTGCTTTAAAGGTTGGCGAGATTGCAGTTGAAGTAAAAACATAATAAAACAGATCGACACTAATGTAAGCAATTAAAAGCATTGCGAGTACCTCAAGAATCCCTGTTGAATTCTCTTTTCTTAGGACAACCGCCCATGCGGTAATACCATAATAAAAAGTGAGCAGTGGCATAGTTAAACCCTTATTAAGCAATGCCGCACTACCTGTCATAAGTATCATAAATAGGAAAAATAAATTTCCAGACCGGCGATGCCACATAGAGCCTTTAACAAAACTTAACGCGCCAATTCCAAACAATAACAAAAACGAACCGGAAATTATGTGAAACGTTAGCATTTCTGTTCCTTGTGAAATGAGTTAATCAACTACATACATTCTTTATTTGTTCATAAAGTTTTAGCACAAAGCTCGAGAGTAAATAGTCAAACCAGATTAGTAAGCAATCATAATTGTCATAATCTAATGAATCTAAAACAGCGTTACTATGTCTATGATGTTACAAAATATTATGATTAAGCCTAGAATATGCTTACATCGATCATCGCGATACTTTGGCCAGCCGATTATTGCCATTGCTCCCATCTTTTCAGGGCCTCTAACTGTACTTAGTTAGCGAGCGATAAAACGTCGAGATAGGCGAGAAGAAACGATTAAAAGTGCTGCCAATAGAGTTTTTGGTTGATGTGCACCATTAGTTAATTTTATTAGGCCGTTACACCTGTATTGCACGCAAGACGCATTGTGGCTCTTGTATTATTGAACACCTTTGTGAATACAACGATAAACAGATTAACTTACCCTAATAAAGCATGATATAAGCTTGTTCCCGCGGGTTGGGAACAAACTTAATCGGATAGATATTAGATTACTTACAAGATTTATCCGCTAAAATTAATTGAGTTGCAGTTAAATATTTTTCACTCGAATCTCTAAGTGTCTGTTGATCAAAACGCTCAGACGCTTTATGCACTTTTTCAAGATCTACCGCGATAGTATTTAAGCCTTTTTGTAGTCTTAAAACTGCATTTTCAAGGGTATAGGTAAGTTCATGAACTTTAACCATATCCTCCGGTGTTAGATCTTTTTTACTCGCTATTGCTTGCAACTTTTGATTAAACTTAGCTAAATTATCTAGTGCAACTGTCGTATTCGGTGCATCTAGTGAAGGAAAGTGGCTATACTTTTCCTCGGCACTTGCTGCAGAAATAACTAAAAACACGCTACTAATTGCACTAATTATCAATTTGTTCATTCGATTCTCTTTAAATTGTGAAATTTTGCAAGCGTCAATGCCGCTTGCTACCTAAACATGCTATATCGGATGGGTAGACTAAGACATTTGTCCACCGCTCCGCTAACTTCATTTTTATACAAAACTATATTGATTCAGGGACAACCTCCAATGTTGTAAATCGTGCCCCACTTATCGTCCTTAAACCAAGCTAATGCGAATGATTCGTATTATTACATGTTTTTATGGATTTTGTATATGTCTTTTTAAACAAACTCAACAACAAAACTGAAACCGATATCCCCAGCCAATAACAATCAGCATAGCTAACTTCAAGCACCAGTTTGATAAAAGGATTTATTGTTTCAATTGATACGGTTAGCAACAATTCCTGTTGATAGCCTTCGTTAAGTATTTATGCGAATATAAAGAGAAAGTCCAGCCCAAATAATATATACAAGGATCATAAATATGCGTTTTTTACACACTATGTTACGCGTAGGTAACCTAGAGCGTTCAATTGAGTTTTATACCAAAGCATTAAACATGCGCCTACTACGCCAATCAGAAAATACTGAATACCGCTATACCCTCGCCTTTCTTGGCTACGAAGAAGAATCAGCGGGTACTGTATTAGAGCTTACCTACAATTGGGATACAGACAATTATGAACACGGCAGTGCATTTGGTCATTTAGCCATTGGCTGTGATGATATTTATGCAACAACGCAGGCATTAAGAGAATCGGGGGCAGTGATCTGCCGTGAGCCAGGCCCGGTAAAAGGAGGCTCCACAGTGATCGCTTTTGTAGAAGACCCAGACGGTTATAAAATTGAACTCATTGAAAATAAACATGCCGGCAAAGGCCTTGAGGGCTAACTAACGAATCAGAGCTGTGTACTTTCCTTCACACAGCTCTAATGTATAACCAGTTTTCAGCTGATCCTCTAAACTACGCGCACACACCCGTTTCATCATTAGTAACGTTAGTAGTTACCTTTGCGTTTTTACGATGATAATGACGCAAGCCATGCTCTTTTTGACGCGCTTTACTAAATGCAGTTACTCGTTTCAAATAACCAATAACTCGCGTGCCATGATCAATATTATCACTGTTACAGGTACTGCATTGGTGGAGTGTTCGTTTGTCGATTTTTTCACACTCATTGCAAATCGTAATTTTTACATTAATACAAAAATAATTACAGCCGGTTACCGCAGCGGCATTAAACAGTTTCACATAAGCATCAGCCGATAGGCTTTCATCAAGGTTTAAGTGAAGCGCAGAGCCACCGTCTAGGTATTGAGTCATTTCCCGGCCATGCATTACTAACTTATCTAACTCATTAGTCGTTTCATCTTCAACTAAGTAAAAATAAGAGTTATAACAGTCACGGTTAACCTGATAGCCGTCTTTGCTGTCCCACTTGGCATTTTTCACCCCAAGATTCTCTGCTGGGACAAACTCTGTGTTGAACATATAACCAAATCTCTCTTTTGCCTGTCGGTTAGCCTGATAAATAACTTCCAATTTGTCACTCACAAACTGCTTGTATTGGGCGTTGTTACCAACCGTTAATCCGTGATATTCAGCGGCTTCAGCCATACCATTAATGCCTATCGTGAGAAATTGCTTATCTAAACTAATAAACCCGGCATCATAAACAGCAAGCGCGCCTTGAGCCTGATATTCTTCCATTAGTTTGCGATAAGCCACCTGGTATTTTTGAATTTTTTCAATCTCCTGAGCCAAATCACGGCCATCTTGAACCAGACGATTCATGTTGATAGTGATAACATTGATTGAACCAGTTGCAACGCCACCAGCGCCCAAAGTATAGGAGAATGTATTATCAGATATTTCATTACGCAGTCGGCAACAAGACGCTAATGAATCAGCACTATCTGACAGATAAATGAAAAAGGAGTTACCGTCCGCCTTCTCTTTAGCAAGGTTATAGGCAAACTCAGTGTCTCTACACTGGCCATCTTTAGTTAACATTGCTGCGGTAATTACTGGAAAAGTTAGTACTGACTTCTCTCGCTCAGCATTAATCCAGCCTAGAAAATAATTTTGCAGCTTATCCACCGAAGCCCATTGTGGTTTTGAGAAATCCGGGAAAACAAAATCTTCAAACATTGAATTAAAGTAGTACTTGTCAAATAGCGATATATTCCAAAACACACTTTGATAACCCCGTGCTGCCGCAGGCTGGTTAATAGCATAAACAACATGCTGTAGATGGTTATCAATGGCTTTACTGTGAGTACTTAGGTAATCATCACCAAACTCACGGCGAGCAAAGTGATCGAAATAAGTAAGAAATTCTACGGTTGCCACAGCCCCTGCAAATTGCGATGACACAGCAAAAATGAGGTTAACAAATGAGCCACAAAAAGATTCTAAATGCTTAGGAGCTTTTGACTCTCCACCAAGTTTGGTTAAGCCATCAAGCAAAAATGGATACATACTGATTGAAGTACAATAAGGCTTTAAGCTCGTTTCGTCATGGACATAGATTTCATGGTGTTCTATTTGCCTGATATATTCATCAGCGAGTTCTTGGTCAAACTCCTGCTCAATTTTGTCATGTATAAGCGCTCGGTTTATCTGAACATAACAATCCTTTAATAATTCCGCTTCAAGCGTAGCGATATTTTTATGTGTCACATTGGCATTAGCGTCCATTTTTGAGCCATCAGCGGCATTAGATGCCGCGAAATATTGCTCGATGAACTGTTTTTTATTATTAATCTGCTGTTCGCTAAGACGTAACATGTCATTTCCCTTTTAATTATTTGGTATTACAAAAATAAGTGATTAAGTAAGTTGCCTGTTTTGTTATCAATAAAACGTTGATTGGTTGTTGGGCTTGATAGACCGCCTAACGATTTATCCCAACGGCCTGTTTTATAAAAATCTAGGTGTTTAATGATCTGATCATCGACTGTATCTAGGCCTGAATAAAGACAGGTTTTCAGGCCAGAAGCTTGAGCAATAATTAGCTTTTCAATCAAGGCGGCCTGATTCCACTCACCACCAAAAAACACGACGCAGCTGATTAGGTTCTTGTATTTCGCAAGCCACGATTTAAATCGCTGGTTTGTTAACGCTTCACCATTTCTCTCATTCCATAGCTCGGTACTATGACAACCAACACAAGCCAATTTGCAGCCGGTAATACTAAAACATAGGCTAATTTCGTCAGGAACTTCCTGAAACACGACAGTAGGTTCAATGCAATTAAACGTCATAAAACACCATATTTAGTGAGTAACTACTTAATCACTACAATATATAGTGCTAAGCAAGATTTTTATGTTGATTTTAATCAATGCAAGGCACTTGGAGTAACTAGATGTAGTATTTATTAACTAATTTTGATCTAGATATAGTGTCTATCGATAAGTATAGATAATGAGTTGTGTTTTCTAGAACACATTTAGCAAGGGACTACAAAGGAAAGTAAAGGCTAGCTCCGTCAAGAATTGAACAATAACTAGTATTCAGGTTAGGTGTAAATTACGCCCTTTAAGACAAAGTCATTAAAATGCGTAATTTAATCTCTGGTGATTTTTAGGGCTCGCCCCATGGTACTTAGCTGTACTACGACAGCAAAAACAACTCGAAATTGAAACAACAAGCTCAGTCACACAATTTCAGATTCAATAACCGGCATATTGTATTTTCTTAATAACCGTTTAGAAACACCAACAATATTACGACGGTGATCATCGTCTAGCTTAAAGTAGTAATTAAGATTATCACTTGGGAACCATTCGAAGGCTTGGGTTTCCTTTGTAGATTCTGCATCGTATATAACAAGCTCAGAAATAAAATGAAATTCATCAAAAGGGACAACACAAAAACTTACCTGATGTTTTTCAAAAGTATGTTTATCATGATATTCCTCGATAGCTCCATGGACCTTCGGCGTATCAGGCACAAAATAAGTATAACGTTTACCCTCTTTTAGGTTGCTTTTAACGGCTTCAAAAATCACGTTTGTTTGCTTATTTTTTACAGACGCCCCGAGATCATTAGACATGTCCAAGGTAAAGACCCATATACTTTCAGCTGACTTCTCGATGCCCTGTAATTGATGTTCATTAATTATTTGCCCTAATCCATTGGCTTCAATAAAGCCTTTAAGAATATCAACTTGCTTCGTATACTCTTGCTTCACTTCCAAGCGTGAGAAAATGGAAAATATAACCATTGCAATAGCAACGATAATCACCGCGTACAATGCCCCAAATAGCATATGTGTCGCGCCTACAGCATTTTGTAAATAGTCTAAAAAGAAAGCACTAACAAAAGCACAAACTGTTAGCGTCGTAATAATCCATGGGTGTTTAAGTTTCTCATTCACTTGATTTAATCCTTTATGATCGCAAAGACCAATGCTAATAATAAGATGATCAATCCTAACGGACTCGTTGAATTACAACGTAGGCCAACTAATTAATGGAATTGGTATAAATAAAATTTTGAAATTAGCTGCTTGATTCGGGCGGAGCTAACAATTTTAACCCTATAATCCCTAATATAATCAATAAAATACACATCAAGCGCTTGATATCCGCCGACTCATTAAGCCACACAATACCAAAAATAGTGACGCCAACAGCGCCAATGCCTGTCCAAATCGCATAAGCGTTCGCTAACGGAATAGTTTTGATCGCGTAAGATAGACAAGCGATGCTGATACTCATTGTTACCAATGTAAAAACGGAAGGTCCAAGCTTAGTAAAACCATTGCTATATTTTAATCCAACGGCCCAAATGACCTCAAATATTCCCGCAATAATTAAATACCACCAGCCCATAACCCACCAAATTCACTTTATATTTCAATCACATCAATTGTAATGAATTTGTTAAGTATAGGCAATAGTGTTAGTAGAGAGAGGCAGCTCAGTAGTAGTGTCTTGCAACACCAATATGACGGGGAATTAGCTTGGCTGATAACATCAAATGACGGCTAAAGGCAATCCCAGCGATTACCTTACACAACCTAGTCACTCACAACTAGCTATTTTTAACGAATTACAAATTGTGGGATAAAGCCAGACGCAGTAGCCATGACACGGTTATTTTCAATGTTGGTAATTCGAGTATTAACTAATACGCCGCGTTTTTCATAAATTAATGTACCACTAAGGACATGCTTGAAGTTCCCCTGTGCCATTAAGCGCTTATTATCGCGGTTGAACACAAAATCGCCACGCTTGGTACTATCGATATAGTTGTTATTTTTTAAATCAACAACCTCATAACCAAACTGCTGCATTTCATGAAAAAACAGTTCTGCAATTTGATTCCCTAATGAACTGGCTTGACGCAAGCTGCCATCAAACTTAACAAAGGTTGCAATTGCAATATCTCCCATTAGTTGCTCTTTGTGCTCATTGCTTACCAACTCCATCGCCAATTGTTCAACATAATGAGCTAAGCGCTTATTATCAACTCTAGGGATGTAGCGCTGAAATTGATTATCAACAACAAACTCTGGATCCACAGCACCATTGGTGGCCGCAGGGATAGCACCGTTGTTGGCTTTTGCAAATTCGGTGATAGGGCAAGGGCTAAACTCACCTTCATCATCAAGGCATAAGCGCACATTTTCGCTAGGTCCAAGTGAGCAACCACTAAGGAGTAATAAAGAACATGCAAAGGCAATAAATCTGTTCATTAATTGCTCCCCTTAACCTTGAGTAAGTCGAATGCCATTTTTTTCACCGTGTTTCATTAGACCGCGCGCAATATGCTCAGGTACGAAGCCTTGTGCTGAGGAAACGATTGATTTTGTCTGGATATCAATAATTCTTGCGTTAAGCAGGTAACCACCCAGATGCTTTGCCAGTGTGCCGGTTAAGATATAATCAATCTCTACCGACGCTGATAATTTGGTGTAATCACGACTATAAATAAAGTCACCTTCGTCGGTGATTTGCAGATTGTCCATTAGCTTATAATCAACCACGGGGATACCAAATTGATGAATTTCATGCATAAAGCTTTCTGAAATCTGGTTGCCCAGCAGACTGGTTGTTTGAAGATCGGAGTCGACATACACAAAGCTGGTCACGCCAACTGGGGTTTGACTAGTCACTTCCGTTAAATTTTCGACCAAGTCATGCATTAAGCCACGTACATAATGCGTAATGTTTTTCACCGTCGCTTGATACTCATCGGTTGCTTGGCCACCGTTTGACTGAAAGTAGTCTCTGGATTCACCAGGCTTTTGCATTACAGTGTTTTCCACAACCTCTTCGGCAGGTGATGCTATGTTTTCATCAAATACACTACAACCACTGATGGATAGGGTTGATGCAGCCATCGCTGCGATTGTCATCTTTTTCATGTTTATCTCCTGGCCCATCTATTTTTCGCTGCGGTAAATCATTTGCTTGCTAATGGTTGAAGCGGCTGACCCACTCCAATAATTAGCAGATATCGTTTCAGTTGCTGCCGTCACAATCTGTTTAGTTTCTACATCAACTAACTGCGCGTTAATAATAACCCCTGAAGGCTGCTCAGTTAATGTACCTGTTAAGAAATAATCAATATCATGACGCTGCTTTATTTGTTCTAAATCCCGTGACAACATGACATCTTGGCCTGATTGAAGTGCTATGGTGTTACGTAATCTAAACTCTATTACTTTAATTTTCTTACGTGCTAATTGTGCCTTAAGCCCTGCTTGAATTTGCATGCTTAAGTTTTTTATTGCACTGCTATCATTAGGACTTAACGACAATGTATCTATTTTTCCAAAAGTGCCAACGGCTATATTGGCATCAGCAGTAATTAAATCTGGCGTATCAAACAACGAATTTGCCAGTACTTTGACAACTGCCACCATTTCATTTTCTTGCGGCTCGGCAACAATCGGTGTCACCATCTCGTCAGTTTCTTTATTTTCAGGCTCTAACACTACCGTACATGCGGCAAGTACTGTCAGCAACAGGCAAATTATTGACACTCGCATGACAAAATCCTTAAGTTTTTTGGGTTACGTTCGAAACAAAGCAATATTAATACCAACTATGGTATTAGCGACAGGCTAACACTCCTTTTCGGCGTCAACAATAAAGCCGCGAGCATTTGTTAGCGGCTCATTGCCACTTTGGTCTAACAAAGTACAAAAATGACTAACGATTATGTAACAAATAAGGTACTCTCAAAATTCACCTTTATCGAGTAATAGGAAGTTTTAAGCTAATGAAAAAAGTAGGTCTAGTAGGTTGGCGCGGCATGGTTGGCTCAGTATTAATGGAGCGCATGCAAAGCGAAAATGATTTTAGCCACATTGAGCCGGTATTTTTTAGTACCTCTCAAACAGGTCAAGCGGGTCCAGATATTGGAAAACCGGTAACCACCTTACAAGATGCTTTTGACATTACCACCCTTTCTAAACAAGAAATCATTATTAGCTGTCAAGGCGGCGACTACACCAAAGATGTCTACCCTAAACTGCGTCAAGCAGGTTGGGATGGCTATTGGATAGATGCAGCATCTTCACTGCGTATGGAAGATGACAGCATTATCGTATTAGATCCAGTGAATCGCGACGTAATTGATCAAGGCATTAAAGATGGCGTTAAGACCTTTGTTGGTGGCAACTGTACTGTATCATTAATGTTGCTGGCGCTTGGCGGTCTATTTGCTGATGATTTAATTGAGTGGATAAGCCCAATGACTTATCAAGCGGCTTCAGGTGGCGGTGCACGTCATATGCGCGAGCTATTAAACCAAATGGGAGCGATTCGAGACGAAGTCTCAGCAGAACTAGACTCGCCAAGTTCTGCTATTTTAGATATCGATGCAAAGGTATCTGAGTTTATCCGTAGCGGAAAACTAAAAGCCGACCAATTTGGTGTGCCACTAGCTGGTAGCTTAATTCCTTGGATTGACACGCAGTTGCCTTCAGGCCAAAGTCGCGAAGAATACAAAGCACAAGCAGAAGCCAACAAGATTTTAGGCACAACGGTTGCACCAACGCCAATTGATGGCTTATGTGTGCGTGTTGGTGCTATGCGTTGTCATAGCCAGGCACTAACGATCAAGCTTAAGCAAGATATAAGCGTTGAAGAAATTGAAGCAAAGCTTGCTGCGCATAATGAATGGGTAAAAGTCATTCCAAACGATCGTGAGCTAAGCATGAACGAGTTAACGCCAGCGAAAGTTAACGGTACATTGTCAGTCCCTATCGGCCGTATCCGTAAATTAACCATGGGCCCTGAATACATCAGCGCTTTCACCGTTGGTGATCAGCTACTATGGGGCGCAGCTGAGCCGCTACGTCGTATGCTACGCATTCTTATCGACTAATAAAAGTGCGATACCTAATTACGCCAATCTATTGAGATTGGCGTTTTCGTTTAATTCTGCCTAGAAATCAATCAAACACATCATAAATATCGATAAACTCCATCCTTAACATCTGGTTTATTGATACACTCCAACAACAATAAAGATAACAATACTAAATTTAATAACATTTGATACTATTTTTCGTAATAACGACTATGTTTTTAGTTAACTTTTGCGTAAATTGATATTGATCATTAATAACAAGAAGAAAAATATTTATGAGTGGAACACGAGGTAAGTTTAACTCTCGCATTGGCTTTATATTAGCCGCTGCCGGGAGCGCGGTTGGACTGGGTAATATTTGGGGGTTTCCAACACAAGCAGCAGAAAATGGCGGCGCTGCATTTGTTGTCATGTATTTACTATTAGCCTTTTGCCTTGCCTACCCAGCATTTATGGCTGAACTAATTATTGGCCGACATGGTCAAGCCAATGCTGTCGAGTCGCTAAAGAAAATTTCAACAAATAATGTACAGCGCAAGTTTGCCTTTGTGGTTGGCTTTGGAGGTATTTTGTGTGCCGGTTTGCTAATGAGCTTTTACGCTATTGTTGCCGGGTGGATGGTTGCTTTTACTATTGAGCCAATAACAACGGTCGTTGGCGCTGATAGTGCATCAACTTGGTTAACGACTCATGGTACCCAGCGCAATCTGCTCTTTACTTTGATATTTACTGCATTGACTATATTTATTATCAGTCGTGGCGTTGAAAATGGTATTGAACGCTGGTCAAAGCGGTTAATGCCTGCGCTCGTCGTGCTACTGGTATCATTAGCCATTTATGTATTGACGCTCGAAGGCGCAACAGATGGCCTAAAAGCATACCTTATCCCTGATACTAGCCGGTTATTAGAGCCAGAGCTCATCGTCAGTGCCTTGGGGCAAGCATTTTTCTCATTATCGTTAGGCACCAGTGTTATTATTATTTACGGTTCTTATGTTGGGAAGAACGAAAACCTCGTGTCGCTAGGCGCTTCGGTAACCCTTATTGATGTCTTTATTGCCTTTTTAGCGGGATTACTAATTGTCCCTGCAATGTATGTTGCTCAGGCACAAGGTGTCGAAATATTTAGGGATGGTGTTCTCCTTTCTGGTGACACACTGGTGTTGACTGTACTACCTGCCTTATTTGACACAATGGGCAACGGCGGCATTATCGTATCATTTGCTTTTTTCTTGCTGTTATCCATTGCTTCACTAACCTCTTCGATTTCAATGCTTGAGGCGCCTGTTTCCTATACGGTTGAACGCTTTGGGGTTGGTAGAAACAAGGCAACGTTAATCATGGGTGCAATCATTTTTACCGTAAGCTGTATTATCATCTTTAATTTTTCTAGCTTATTTGGTTTTGTTATCTCCCTGACCACTGAGTACGGTCAACCAATCATAGGTATGCTGTGTTGTATCTTTGTTGGCTGGATTTGGCAGCGTTCCAGCTTACTTAACGAATTAAAGAACGGTAATGAACAAATTGAGTATTCTTTATTTTGGAAAATTTGGCCATGGTACACCAAGTTAGTTTGTCCAGTTGCAATTGCGTTGGTTTTCATCAACTCACTGTAACATTTGCTTAACATGAGCTAGAAAACGTTACTTATCTCTAGCCTTTTAGTGCGATGAAGCATCGATATAATCATGATTTGTCGCACTCACTGTCAATTTAACATATAATTAACAGTGGTTGGATGAGTTCATCAAAAAATCCGACCATGTAGTTTTATTACATCAAAATCGTTATTTACGCGTCTTTCAGCACAAAAAATCAACTAGTTATAGTCCATTTAGCCCACGTAACTTGAGCTACCTCTCATTTATTATATTTTTCGAAAGTAGTTTTTAACTAGCTTATACACTATTCATCTACAAAATTTCGCCAATTCAGTTAAAAAATTGTTAAGATTTATAGTAGACCCGCTATTATTAAAACGAGCGTTTAAATTTTTTTATGTTTAAGGAAGTAATATGATTATAGGTGTACCAAAGGAGAGCCTGATCGGAGAAACTCGCGTCGCCGCGACTCCACAGACGGTTGCTCAGCTAATCAAGCTTGGCTTTGAAGTTGTTGTTGAAACAGGTGCAGGCGATGCAGCTAATTTTAACGACCAAGCCTATATTGACGCAGGCGCTGCGATTGCCGCAAACAATACCGCAGCATTTGACAACAGCGTTGTATTAAAAGTGAATGCTCCTACTGATGGTAGTGAGAACTCACTTGATGAAATTGCGTTGCTACAAGACAAATCGACAGTGATTAGTTTTGTATGGCCAGCACAAAATGAAGCCTTAATGGAGAAATTTAGCGCGCGAGATATTAATGTGATGGCAATGGACTGTGTTCCTCGCATGTCGCGTTCACAATCACTCGACGCTCTTAGCTCGATGGCTAACATTGGTGGTTACCGCGCTGTTGTAGAAGCCGCGCATGAATTTGGCCGTTTCTTTACCGGGCAAATTACCGCCGCAGGTAAAGTACCACCAGCGAAAGTATTAATCATTGGTGCTGGTGTTGCTGGTCTTGCTGCGCTAGGTGCAGCTGGTAGCCTTGGCGCCATCGTTCGTGCATTCGATACTCGCCCTGAAGTAAAAGAGCAAATCAATTCAATGGGTGCTGAATTCCTTGAATTAGAGTTTGATGAAGAATCAGGCTCAGGTGATGGTTATGCCAAAACCATGAGTAAAGAGTTTATTGATGCTGAGATGGCCCTATTTGCTGAACAAGCAAAAGAAGTCGACATCATCATTACAACAGCACTTATCCCTGGTAAACCTGCGCCGAAATTAATCACCAAAGAGATGGTTGATTCGATGAAGCCTGGTAGCGTTATCGTTGATTTAGCTGCCGCTAACGGTGGTAACTGTGAATACTGTGTAACAGGCGAAAAGTACATTACTGACAATGGCGTTAAAGTGTTGGGTTATACTGACCTGCCAGGACGTCTACCCGCTCAGGCTTCTCAGCTTTATGGCACAAACCTGGTTAACTTACTTAAGTTACTAGCACCAGAAAAAGATGGCGAAATTACCATCGACTTTGAAGACGAAGTTGTGCGCGGTGTTACTGTTATCCGCGAAGGCGAAGTGACATGGCCAGCGCCGCCAATTAAAGTGAGCGCAGCCCCTGCTGCTGCCCCTGTTCAAGAAATCGCTGAACCAGAAAAGCAAGAAATGCCTAAAGCGCTAAAATATGGCTTGGCACTGGCTGGCTTATTCGGCTTTGGCGCAATCGCCAATTATGCTCCGGCAGACTTTTTAGCTCATTTCACTGTATTTGTTCTTGCCTGTGTTATCGGTTATTACGTCGTTTGGAATGTTAGTCATTCACTACATACACCATTAATGAGTGTAACCAATGCTATTTCGGGGATCATTATCGTCGGTGCCCTGCTTCAGGTAGGTAGTGGTAGTGTTGTGGTTACCTTACTTGCGATTGTCGCAACATTGATTGCAACCATTAACATCGTTGGCGGCTTTGCCGTTACGCAACGCATGTTAAAAATGTTTAGAAAATAAAGGGAAAATATTATGTCTCAAGGGTTAGTTAGTGCTGCATATATTGTAGCTGCCGTTCTCTTTATCATGAGTTTGGCTGGATTGTCGAAGCAGGAAACTGCGCAAAGAGGTTGTTATAGCGGTATTTTAGGTATGGCAATTGCGCTTATTGCAACCATCCTAAATCCAAGCGTAGAAGGCGTGGTGTTTATTATCATTGCGATGATCGTTGGTGGTGCCATTGGTCTTCATTTAGCTAAGAAAGTTGAAATGACTGAGATGCCTGAGCTAGTGGCAATCCTTCATAGTTTCGTGGGTTTAGCTGCGGTATTAGTAGGCTACAACAGTTATATTGATCATGGCGTGCTGGTTGGCGCAATGAAAAACATTCATTTAGTTGAAGTCTACTTAGGTATCTTCATTGGTGCTGTAACCTTTACTGGTTCAATTGTTGCCTTTGCAAAGCTGCGTGGCTTAATCAACTCAGCCGCGTTAATGTTGCCACATCGCCACAAGTTAAACCTTGCTGCGTTAGTAGTTTCTGGCTACTTAATGGTTGATTTTGTTCAGGTAGGCGGTGCAATGACACCACTTATTATTATGACAATTATTGCCTTTGCCTTTGGTTATCATTTAGTTGCATCTATTGGCGGTGCCGATATGCCAGTGGTTGTATCAATGCTTAACTCGTACTCTGGTTGGGCTGCGGCAGCGGCAGGTTTCATGCTATCAAATGATCTACTTATCGTTACCGGTGCACTAGTAGGTTCATCAGGTGCTATCTTAAGTTATATTATGTGTCGTGCGATGAATCGTTCATTTATCTCCGTTATCGCCGGTGGTTTTGGTAGCGATGTTGTTGCAACAGGTGACGAAGAACAAGGTGAACACGTTGCAACAAGTGCCGTTGAAGTAGCTGACTTACTGACTTCTTCACAACGCGTTATTATCACACCGGGATATGGTATGGCCGTTGCGCAAGCACAGTACCCAGTGTTTGAAATTACTCAAAAGCTACGCGCTAAAGGTATTGATGTTCGTTTTGGTATTCACCCAGTAGCGGGCCGTTTACCGGGTCACATGAACGTACTACTTGCTGAAGCAAAAGTACCGTACGACATTGTACTTGAAATGGATGAAATCAACGATGACTTTAGTGATACTGATACTGTACTAGTTATCGGTGCTAATGACACGGTTAACCCAGCAGCTAAAGAGCCTGGTAGCCCAATTGCGGGTATGCCAATTCTAGAAGTCTGGAATGCCAAGAATGTTGTCGTATTCAAGCGTGGCATGGCAACTGGTTATGCTGGCGTACAAAACCCACTGTTCTTTAAAGACAACACCCAGATGCTTTTCGGTGATGCCAAAGAAAGTGTTGAAGAGATCTTAAAAGCAATTTAGTCGCGTTAAGCTATTAAGACATTAGCCGCTCTATGAGCGGCTTTTTATTGCCTAATTAATCCAATGGGCCGCTGAGCAAAATGGCGCAGCATTGTCGAAATAACAGACAAATTCTTTCTTCCGTCCTATACTGATATCAACTGTCATAAAAGAATAAAGGCAGTACAATGGGCGAAAAAATACTGCTCGTCGATGACGAGCCCAATATCTTATTATCATTAGAATTCTTAATGAAACGTGCTGGCTATGAAGTTTCCACTGCCACCAATGGCGAGATAGCGCTCGAAAAAGTTAGCCAACTCCCCCCTGATCTTATTCTTCTTGATATCAATATGCCGATTCTTAACGGCTATCAGGTTTGTGAACGTATTAGGGAGACTCCCCAGTGGAGTCATATCAAAATCATTTTATTAACAGCTAAAGGTCGTGATGTTGAAAGACAAAAAGGCTTAGCCATGGGGGCCGACGCCTACATCAGTAAACCGTTCTCAAATCAGGAATTAATTGAACTAGTAACAGCGACTTTGGCGGTGAACACATGAGAGCGCCTCAAAAAACACTACTGTGGCTGCTATTGCTTTTTGAATGCTTAGTTACCCTTGCATTAGTTTTTGAGTTAATGCGTCAAGGCAGCCAACTCCAGCGCTATTTTCCTCAAATCATTTTTGGCTATGCTTTGCTGTTTATTTCACTACAATTGTTCATTGCACTGTATCTCAAAAAAGTCCTGTTCTCCCCCTTAGCCAGTGCTAATCGAGGCATGGAGATAATCTTAAACACCCACGAAAATCATCAACTGGATCTGCCTAAAAAACATGCATTAGGAACGTTACCACAAACCATCCATTTACTTGGCAAAGAGCTGGCCTTAAGTCGTGAGGAAGTAAAAAAAGCGGTGCAACAGGCAGCCCAGAAATCTCAATTGCAACAGGACAATCTAGCACGGGTTATTCAAAGTTTGGAGCAAGGGGTATTGGTTTGCGATAGTCAGGCAAGACAATTACTCTACAACCCCAGCGCACATCGTATTTTTGAACAACACCCTGGCTTTGGGCTCGGTAAGTCACTCTACGATCTATTACCTAGAATTCCCATTGAGCAAAGCCTAAGCCGCTTTGATAATGAAAATAGGTCTAGCTTCATCAGTATCGTTAAAGGTCGGGATACCATAATCAAGTGTAGAGTGGGTCGGCTCGCCGTAGATGAACTTGAGCTCAAGGACGCCACAGAACAAAGCAAAGCGTTTGTTCTTACCTTTGATGACATCACTGCTGCCCAAAACCGTTTGCAGCAACAAGATAAGTTATTTAGCACAGCAATTGAGTCCCTACGCTCCCCTCTTACAAACCTTCGGGCGGCGGCGGAAAACTTGGCGTTTTATGACGATATGACGACAACTGAAAAGGACACTTTTTCTCAAGTGATCAAAGATGAGAGTATTGAGCTCAGTAGCCAGCTTAACAAGCTTGCCTCAAATGAGCGCGCGTTGGTAGGCCAGGAATGGAATATCACTGATATGTATGGACAAGACTTGGTCAATATTATGACCGCTCAATTTGAACGAAAACATGCACTGGTCATCGTTAATGGAGGCTCCCAAAAGTGGTTAACTAGTGACACTCAGGCACTCGTTGCATTGGTAGAGTACCTGTGTCTTTTAGTCGCGAAAAAGCAATCGCTTAACAACTTTGAATTTATCATTGCAGAGCGTCCCCTTGGTGTTTACTTTGACATTTGTTGGCAAGGCATTGCGTTAGATAACACAGAGATAGAAAGCTGTATCAATGATAAACTGGCAACCGTCGTTGGGCAGCCTATTATTGGTGAGTTAATTAACCAGTTAGGCGGTGAAATCTGGAGCCAAACACACCCAGGTAGAGAACAAATTGCCATGATTAGATTGCCATTACCGGCGCCGGAATCGGGGGTTGGGTTCAGTGACAATCGTTCTACGCCAGCGAGGCCAATATCCTATGATTTCGATTTACTTGAAGACCGTTTCCAGCATACTTTATTGTTAAACAAACCATTGAGTAGCCTTAACTTTGTTGTTTTTGATACGGAAACAACCGGGCTACACCCAGAGGAAGGTGATGAGGTAATATCAATTGCTGCTGTGCGCATTGTTAACCGGCGCCTGCTTGAACATGAATCATTCAATCAGCTGGTTAACCCAAACCGAAGCATTCCTGCAAGTTCCATTGTATTTCATGGGATTACCGAAGAAATGATAGCCGATGCACCAAGTTTTGTTGAGGTGTTACCACAATTTAAAACCTTTGCTAAGGACGCTGTATTAGTCGCTCACAACGCGTGGTTTGACATGGCATTTATAAGGAAAAGTGAAGCGCAAGCCAAGTCTTATTTTCCTAACCCTGTCGTTGATACCTTAATGCTTTCACTGTGTTTACATGGCAAAGATCTTGACCATTCTCTTGATGCTATCGCAAATCGCCTTGGTGTTGATATTGTTTCGCGCCATAGCGCGCTCGGAGACAGTATTACAACGGCAAATGTATTGCTCTCACAAATAGATATGCTTGAAGCAAGGGGAATAATTACCTTAAAGGACGCATTAGATTCTTATCATTAACCTTTTATTGGGTTATCGGAGGAAAGCGATGAAAACAAACCAAAGCCTGACATTTTTACTGCCTTTTGCGACGGCAACAGTGATGCTGTTATTAAATTATCCGTGGCTATCTATATACTCTTCCAGCACGTTATTTTTTGGCATTCCACCACTGTATCTCTATCTTTTTGTATTATGGCTGAGTTTCATTATTACTATTTGGCTGTTAGTAGACCAACAAACTAATGTAGTTGACGATAGCGATGCTTAATACAACCGTGGTTGCAGTGATAATTGCGCTTTATATGGCTGCCCTATTCTCCATCGCGCATTTTGGCGATAAACGTGCAGAGCTAGGTCATTCGATCATTAGTAATCCATACGTTTATTCGCTATCAATTGCTGTTTACTGCACTGCCTGGACTTTCTTTGGCAGCGTCGGTTATGCCGCTAAAAACGGACTTGGTTTTTTACCAATCTATTTGGGTCCAACCTTAATGGCGGCCTTATGGTGGTTTGTGCTGAGAAAAATAATACGGATATCTCGAAAACAGCGCATCACCTCCATTGCCGACTTCATTGGCTCTCGCTATGGTAAAAGTGCGTTGGTTACAGGCCTTGTTACCATTATTGCGGTCATTGGTATTTTGCCCTACATATCACTACAGCTCAAAGCCATCTCATCAAGCTTTGAAATCGTAAAACACTACCCTTTGTTGGTCATGCCATCGGCATCTGTTAGTGGAGAGTTTTGGCATGACACCGCGTTTTACATCGCGCTATTACTCGCAGCCTTTACCATATTATTTGGTACTCGTCATATTGATGTCACCGAACGACATGAGGGGATGGTTGCTGCGATTGCCTTTGAGTCGATCGTTAAATTGGTTGCATTTGTCGCGGTAGGTCTTTACGTCACTTTCGCCCTTTTCAATGGACCTACTGATATTTTTAGTCAGATCTCAGCCGATCCAGATAAAGCAAAGCTCTTAACAATGGATGCGTTACCCGGTGGATATGCCAACTGGTTTGCGCTCACACTAATATCCATGAGTGCGATTTTATTTTTACCACGCCAATTTCAGGTTACCGTTGTCGAGAATGTCGACGATGAGCACCTACGCAAAGCGAGCTGGTTATTTCCACTCTACCTATTATTGATTAACCTTTTTGTTTTGCCGCTGGCGCTGGGGGGGCTACTACTCTTTGACGGTGCAGGTGTCGACCCCGACACATTTGTATTAACCATACCTATGGCACAAGATGCCCAGTTACTTACTTTACTTGTGCTTATCGGCGGCGTTTCAGCAGCGACAGGTATGGTTATCGTTGCCACCATAGCGCTTTCCACAATGGTATCCAACGAGTTACTAATGCCAGCATTACTGCGCAGAAGGCTGGCGCAACAGCCAGATGGGCTCTTGTTGGAAAGCGACCTAACCCGATGGGTATTACGTAACAGACGCCTTTCAATTCTGATCATCCTAATGCTGGCTTACCTCTATTTTAGATTAATAGGTGAATCCTATGCCCTTGTTTCAATAGGGCTTGTATCATTTGTGGCGGCAGCACAATTTGCACCAGCAATAATCGTTGGTATGTACTGGAAAGGCGCTAACCGAGCTGGCGCATTGGCTGGACTAGGTGCCGGATTTTTAATCTGGACGTATACATTGTTGCTGCCAGCTTTCGCGAAATCTGGGTGGTTGCCAATCGAGTTCGTCAATGATGGATTATTCGGCATTGCATTGTTAAAGCCCTACGCACTTTTTGGTTTAACAGACTTAGATCATATTACCCATGCGGTTTTCTGGAGCCTTCCGGTGAACCTCTTTTTACTGATCACCGTTTCTTTGCGTAGTGAATCAAATGCGATAGAACAATTACAAGCCAATGAGTTTGTCGATGCATTTAAAGATGCGACTGCAGACAAAAAACGCGTTGATGTGTGGCAAGGAAGCGTCACTGTTTCGGCGTTAATCGCATTAGTGGCCCGTTTCACGGGGGAGAAGGTTGCCACTGAAAAATTTAATCTATTTGCTAAAAAACATAATTTTACCTTTGATGACAAAACCATTGCTCAATCACATACTCACCTAGTGAGTTATGGAGAACGACTGATTGCAGGAATCATTGGCGCAGCAAGCGCACGGGTAATGATCTCAACGCTTTACAAAGCGCAAACTCTCAACATTGAAGATGTGATGGATATTATCGACGAAACATCACAGGTCGTTGAGTATAGCCATAAGCTGGAAGAGAAAACCCACCGTCATGAAGTCGCTGCCGAAAAGTTACGTGCAGCCAATTTGCAGTTACAAGAGCTCGATAGATTGAAGGATGAATTCGTTTCAACCGTCAGCCATGAACTCAGAACACCATTAACATCTATCCGCTCATTTTCAGAAATACTGTTGAGCGAGCCAGACTTGCCCGCTGAGCAGCGCCGAGAGTTCACTGAAATAATTGTTAATGAAACCCACCGCTTAAGCCGCTTGATCAATGACGTGTTGGATTTGGCTAAAATAGATGCCGATAGCATCCAATGGGATATCCAGGACACCGATCTCGTCGCCTTGCTAAGAGAAGCCAGCACCGCGGTTAGTCAGCTTTATAATGAACGTAAAATTAAACTAAGCCTAAAACTTCCAAGTAAGCAGGTCATCGCAAAAATAGATCGCGACCGCATTATCCAGGTAACGATTAATTTACTGTCCAATGCGGCTAAATTTTGTGAACAGGGCACGGGTGAGGTCACTATCGAATTAACGACTAAAAAACAGTCTCTGGTAGTGTCTATTTCAGATAATGGCTGTGGTATTGAACCAGAATTTCAGGGTGTTTTATTTAATAAGTTTCAACAGGTTGACCATGCACAAGATGGAAGACCAAAAGGAACAGGGCTTGGACTGGCGATCAGTAAAGGTATCGTTGAGCACCACAAAGGAAAGATCTGGCTAGAAAGCACACCAAATAAAGGAAGTAAATTCTATTTCTCTTTGCCAAAGTGGTAACGATATCCGCTATTTCAATGCATTGAGTAAATTAGAACGCCTCAAACTCTTGCTTCAGTAGACTGCCTAAATGGTCAGGCAAATGCTTATCTGCTAATAACATTAAACCTCTAGGGCCAGAATCGACCCACTTAACCAGCAAACTATCGTTGCCATTAGCTTCTTTGGTTAGCCAAAGCGCTACCGTCAATGCGCCCCATTTCTTGTCAAATCGGCCTGTTGAGATACCTTGCATCAGCATCGCTGCCTCTTGTTCATTGGCACTTTTTAGCGCAACCATTCTTTTGACAAATTCCACTTCAAGAACCGCTAATTTTTCAAGCGCATGAGGTGTTATGCCGCCACTTTGATCCTTCCATTTATCCGATATCGAATGAAAATGACCAAATCCTTCCTTGTATGCAATAGTTAGTGCTTGCTCAACATAGCTATCTAATGGATAGGGACTTTTTAAACTGCGTCTATGCTGTAATAAATGGGTGTATTCATGAGCGAAAAAGCGATCAATTCTGACTTTATTTTTATCGAGTAACGCACTGCCATAACTACTTTCCAGTTTACTTAAATTGAAAAAGACATGCTGTGGATACACTGTTGGATGGGCGAAGGCGTCTCGATCGCCAACATTGCCAAGTACAATAGTAACCTGCCTTATCGGCTTGGTTTTGCTAAAAGGAATCGCAATAGTGTCGAGACGAGATGCCCAGGTTGTCAGGCGAGAAGCAATTAAGTCTGCCCATTGCGTCTCTTGCAGGGTAAGTTTCTTCGATAGCTTTTCATCGTACTTGGTAGACATCAATCCGGTTTTGGGGTCATAAGCAATCCAGTGACCATTTGAGTTTCCAGATTTATCTATTCCATACTTCAGTTCAAGCTTATTATTGTAGGCCAGCGCACTGGTAGAGAGTAAAAGTAAACAACCTAATGCCAATTTCCAAAGTGTCATATCAGTTCCTTAAGTCAAATGTAATACATTCACTTACAAATTATCGTTAATAAAACAACTAATCTGTTGATACTATTAGTTTAATAAAAATAAATGGATGTCGTTACTGTGACATCATTTTACTGCCTAAGTAAAGTCACTGGCTAATATTTGATCGTTTATGGAGCGTATGATGTACAAATCACTATTGTTCGGGTTGTTCTTTACCAGCCTAACAGCTGGTGCAAACCAGGTTGGGGTTGATAATTTTGTTCCTAAAAATAACAAACGCAGCTTTACCGAGCAGGCTTCACCGACAGTACTTATTGACCAAGCCCATTATAATTTCCATACGATGGAGCAGCGCTATAAGCCTTTTGCAAAGATCCTCCGTAGCGACGGCTATACCGTAAGAAAAAACACCGAGTTATTTTCAGCAGCAACGCTTAAAGAAGCCGATATTTTGGTCATTTCAAATGCCCTTAATAAAAAGAATGTTAAGCAATGGAGCCTACCAAATTATCCTGCTTTCAACCGTGACGAGGTTGAAGCTGTTTATCACTGGGTTAAGCAAGGTGGTTCTTTATTTCTAATTGCTGATCACATGCCCTTTCCAAAAGCTGCTGCTCCATTAGCAAATATATTTGGCTTCCAATTTAATAATGGCTATGTAGAAGATCTTAAGAATAAGCAACAGATATTTAGCTTGTCTAAAGGGAATCTGGTAAACCACTCCATATTAAAAGGCCGTGATACAGCGGAGCAAGTTAATGCTATTAGAACCTTTACCGGCCAAGCATTCCTATCACCACCAGCGGCCAAGCCATTGCTTACTTTCAATAGCTCTGCCACTAGCCTAATGCCGAAGCGTTCTTGGAAGTTTCTTGATGATACCCCGGAGATATCCGTTGATGGCTGGCATCAAGGTGCCACCTTAGAATTCGGTAAAGGACGTATTGTGGTGTTTGGCGAGGCAGCAATGTTTACCGCGCAAAAGAATAGAAACAACGATTGGAGCATGGGGGTCAGTGCCAAAGGCGCAGAACAAAATGAGCAGTTTTTATTAAACATCATGCATTGGCTATCTAGAGAGATTTAATACCAATAAAGTGACATTGTCCGCTTAAAGCCTGTCAATTTGGTCTATAGCAACCAATGCCATTAAAACTTAGTCATAAAAAAACCGCTACAAGAGCGGTTTTTATCTCATTACTTTGTGTTTGATTAGCTAATGATTTCTAGTAGCTCAACATCAAATACTAGTGCGCTGTAAGGAGCGATGCTAGCACCAGCACCTTGCTCACCGTAAGCTAGGTTATGTGGAATGTGTAGCTTGTATTTTGAACCAACAGCCATTAGTTGAAGTGCTTCAGTCCAACCTTTAATCACGCCACCAACTGGGAATTCAGCAGGTTGACCGCGATCGTATGAGCTGTCAAATACAGTACCGTCGATTAGTGTGCCATGGTAGTGAGTACGAACTGTAGACTCAGCAGTTGGCTTCTCGCCGCTACCTTCAGTGATAACTTCAAACTGTAGACCAGATGGAAGAACTGTAACGCCGTCACGCTTTGCGTTTTCAGCTAGGTATGCTTCGCCTTCAGCAGACATAACTTCTGCTTTTTCAGCAGCCGCTGCTTGCATGCGCTCGTTAATTTCTTTAAACGCAGCGTTTAGGTCATCGTAGCTAACAGCGCTTTCAGCTTTGTTAAAAGCGTCGCTCAGGCCTTGTTGAACTGCAGAAATATCAATACCGTCAAAAGGGTTAGCAGCAAGTTGCTCGCCCATGTTGCGGCCTACGCCATAACTGGCACGTTGTTCGATAGTTGTATAATCAGACATTCTATTCTCTTTCTTTGGTTATTTTAGCAAGCAACTGGCTTGCTAAATGTTCTACTTAGCACAGTTTGGCTTAACTGCCGCTTTTACATATAACGCCTGTGCAGGCTTCATATTCTTTTGTAAATCACTGATACGGCGCTCATTTGACGGATGTGTCGACAAAAACTCCAGAGGTTGTTGGCCGCCAGATGCTTTTGCCATCGCCTGCCATAGGCTTACGCTGTGTTCTGGTTTGAACCCAGCCTTGGCCATTAGATCAAGGCCTATTGTATCAGATTCACTTTCTTGTTTTCGCCCAAATGGCATTGCCACACCATATTGTGCGCCAAGGCCTAAGCCCTGCATCCACAATTCTTTATTTTCTATACCAGCCATATCAAAGGCACCACCGGCAATCTGCATTCCCATGTTGGTCAGCTGGTTACGCGATAATCGCTCGTTAGAATGATTGGCTAATACATGCCCTACTTCATGACCAAGGACTGCTGCCAATTGATGTTGCGTTGTCGCAACTTTCAATAAGCCAGTATAAACACCGATGTGACCACCAGGCAGTGCAAATGCATTAACTTGCTCAGAATCAAAGACTACAACTTCCCAGTTGTTTACACCATAAGATGCCGGAACATGTTTTGTAATGGCATTGGCAACACAATTAACATAGTTGTTGGTTGCGCGGTCTGTTAGCACTTTCTCTTTCTTTTTCATTTCTTCAAAAGATTGAGCGCCTAAAGTATTCATATCGCTATTTGAATACATTAATGCTTGCGTTCTGCCTGTTGGGCTTTTAGTTAGCTGGCAACCAGCTAACATCGTTAACGCAACAGCGGCTATCAGTGTTTTTTTCATCAAATTTATCCTTAATCTGTAACCGGAATTTATTTATAAGACTAATTAGCTTAGCCTTATAAAACATTCCCTTCCAATGCATTTAGCTGTTTAAGTCATTAAAAAAGTTTTTAACGCCATCAAAAAAACCATCGGCTTTTGGTTTATGCTCTTTAGAAGAACCATTCACCGCCGCATCAAACTCTTTTAAAATCTTACGCTGATGTTCAGTTAGTTTTACTGGCGTTTCCACAACCACTTTACAGATCAAATCACCTGTTGAGTGACTACGAACAGATTTTACACCTTTGCCACGCATACGGAACATACGACCGCTTTGTGTTTCACTACCAACTTTAAGCTTTACTTTGCCATCAAGTGTTGGCACTTCAATTTCGCCGCCTAATGCAGCTTCGGTGAAACTAATTGGCACTTCACAGTACAGGTTATTGCCGTCACGCTCAAAAATATTATGATCTTTAACATGAACCTGAACATATAAATCGCCATTACCAGCACCAGCCTCACCCGCTTCACCTTCGCCACCTAGACGAATTCGATCACCGGTATCAACACCAGCAGGTATTTTAACCGCAAGTGTTTTAGTTTTCTCGTAACGACCTTCGCCATGACAAGTACGACAAGGATCTTTAATGATCTTACCTTTACCACGACAATTTGGACACGCTTGCTGTACAGCAAAGAAACCTTGGCGCATTTGTACTTGGCCTTGGCCATGACAAGTACCACAAGTTGTTGCTGAAGAGCCTTTCTTAGCCCCGCTACCATGACAGTCGTCACAGCTTTGTAGTGAAGGCACTTGAATATCTTTACTAACGCCTTTAACCGCTTCTTCCAGCGTTAGCTCCATGTTGTAACGCAAGTCTGCGCCACGAGCAGGGCCACGTTGACGACCGCCACGACCACCGCCGCCGCCAAAAATATCGCCAAACATATCACCAAAGATATCATCAAACCCTTGACCACCACCACCGCCACCGCGACTAGGATCAACACCAGCATGGCCGTATTGGTCATACGCAGCACGCTTATTGCCATCACCTAAGACGTCGTATGCTTCTTGCAACTCTTTAAACGTTTCAACTGCTTTTTCATCACCAGGGTTACGGTCTGGATGACATTTCATCGCTAAGCGCTTATAGGCTTTTTTTAATTCTTTCTCTGTCGCCGTTTTTGCAACACCTAGTACTTCATAATAATCACGTTTTGACATGCTTATCTATATTCCACTTTGCTTAGCACCATTGTCACAACAATGCTTAATTTAATTAAACCAATTCCAATACTGAGTATTGGAATTGCTACTAAATTTATTCAAATTCTTAATACAAGTACGGGCATTCAAGTTTCCTCAAACGCCCGTTGCGATATCTATCACCTTAAGTGATAGATATTTATCAGACTACAAATTACTTCTTGTCGTCTTCTTTAACTTCTTCAAACTCAGCATCAACAACATCATCTTGTTGTGGTTGAGCTTGTTCACCGCCTTCTGGAGCACCTTGTTGCTGTGCTGCTTGCGCTTGAGCGATTTCCATTAATTTAGCAGATGCTTCCATTAATGCCTGAGTTTTAGCGTCGATAGCTTCTTTATCTTCACCTTTAACTGCTGTTTCTAGCTCAGTCAAAGCCGCTTCGATTTTTTCTTTGTCTTCGCTTGGTAGTGCATCGCCAGCTTCTTCAACTTGCTTGCGAGTAGCGTGAACCATGCCATCAGCTTGGTTACGTGCTTGCACTAACTCTTCGAATTTTGCATCTTCTTCAGCGTTAGCTTCTGCATCAGCTACCATTTTTTCGATTTCAGCATCATCTAGACCAGAAGAGGCTTTGATGGTGATTTTTTGCTCTTGACCAGTATCTTTGTCTTTCGCAGATACGTGTAGGATACCATCAGCATCGATGTCAAAAGTAACTTCGATTTGTGGTGTACCACGCATTGCCGCACGGATACCTTCAAGGTTAAATTGACCTAGAGATTTGTTATCTGCAGCGCGCTTACGTTCACCTTGTACCACGTGAACTGTTACAGCAGACTGGTTGTCTTCAGCAGTAGAGAACGTTTGTGATTGCTTAGTAGGAATCGTGCTGTTCTTAGCGATAACGCTAGTCATCACGCCACCCATTGTCTCGATACCAAGAGATAATGGCGTAACGTCAAGTAGTAGAACGTCAGTAACGTCACCTGCTAGTACACCACCTTGAACTGCAGCACCCATTGCTACAGCTTCGTCAGGGTTAACGTCTTTACGCGGCTCTTTACCAAAGAAATCAGTTACTTTTTCTTGAACTAGTGGCATACGTGTTTGACCACCAACTAAGATAACGTC
>CAKZQF010000134.1 GCA_937139475.1 uncultured Gammaproteobacteria bacterium
TCGTTGCGTTGGGATGCACTCTTTCGTACATCTGGGCTGCGCATTTTACGCTTTCCCTTGTCGAAGTCAACAACTATTTTTAATAATTTAAAAATGATTATTTTCTTCTCTAATCCGTTGCAAGCTACAAGCGTAATGTTTTCGCTAAGTAGTGCCCTGCTCCGTTTCAGTGAGGCGCATTATAGTGATCCCTAGCGTCTTAGCAAGCGCTATTTTAATCTTTTATTTTGTTTGATTAATTAAGGGGCAACCTGAGAGATATTTAGCCATTTATGGGATATTATTCGATGTAACTAGTATTTTATTAAGGAAAGGGTATGTCGAATAACTTAACGGCCTTTAAAGGTATATTACCGTCATTGGGCAAAAGAAATTATATCGATAGTAACACCGTTATTTGTGGCGATGTCATTCTAGGTGATGATTGTAGTGTTTGGCCGTTTGTTGCCATGCGTGGCGATGTTAACTATATACGTATTGGCGACCGCACCAATATTCAAGACGGAAGCATTCTTCACGTAAGTCGAAAAAGCGATAACAACCCGAATGGATATCCGCTTATCATTGGTGATGACGTAACCGTTGGTCATCAAGTCATGTTGCATGGCTGTCGGTTGGGGTCGAGGATATTAATTGGCATGGGTGCCATTATTATGGATGGCGTTAATGTACAAGATGATGTGTTTATTGGAGCTGGCACTTTAGTCCCGCCAAATAAAGTATTGGAATCAGGCTACCTATATGTGGGTAACCCAATGAAAAAAGCGCGCGAGTTAAGCGATGCTGAAATAGCATTCCTTAAACAGTCTGCCGTTAACTACGTGGGATTAAAAGATGAGTATTTAGCAGAGTCTTAAGTAATCCTATTAATAACAACATATATTAAGTTAAATAAATAGCACCGCTTTCATCTAGACGCTCTTCAGCTATTGCTTTTTGAGCGTCCTCTTCAATATCAAATTGAATCATTTCACAATATGTTACTGCGGCTCGGCTAGTTTTTTCGCCAAAACCAGCTCTTTCGAGATAGGACATGGATAGATAGCATGTAACAACTGCCCCGCCGACAAGCGCCGTAAAGCGCATCTGGCTTACGGCATCATCCCAACAAAAATCATCATTACAAAGTATGGATTGATTCATAGCCCTTTATAGCCCTTGGCGCATTTGATTGAGTACGCTGTCTGTCTTGGGCAAAACACCGCGCCAAATTCGGAAACTCTCGGCAGCCTGTCCGACCAACATACCTAGGCCGTCAATAGTTTTTGCTACACCGAGCTCCCGTGCCCATGCCAAAAAGCAGGTTTCTTCACTACCATATGCCATATCATAACAGCAGTCAGCTTGCGCAATAATACTTTCATCAATAGGCGGTAAGGCACCAGATAAGCTAGCAGAGGTCGAGTTTATAATAATATCAAAGACACCACTGAGCTCGGCAAACTCACAACTTTTGATATTACCAGCATGGTTAAATTGTTGCGCTAATGAAGCAGCCTTACTCGCTGTACGATTAGCGATAACAACCTCCGAAG
Organism: uncultured Gammaproteobacteria bacterium; assembly: GCA_937139475.1. Lineage (GTDB taxonomy): Bacteria > Pseudomonadota > Gammaproteobacteria > Enterobacterales > Psychrobiaceae > Psychrobium. The sequence continues at coordinate 1,536 of CAKZQF010000134.1, forward strand.
GTGATTGATTTAGTATAGGCAGAATACACCCACGGGCGGCCCCTCCAGCACCAATTACTAAAATTCGCTTTTCTTTTATCGCAACTTGTTGATTTAATAAATCTCCTACTAACCCTTGGCCATCAGTGTTATCACCAGTAATCGAGCCATCTGCATTAAAGATCAATGTATTTACAGCCCCGGCAGCACGTGCTCGTTCAGATAAAGTATCGGCCAGAGCGTAGGCTTCTTCCTTGAATGGCACAGTAACATTGCAGCCTTTTCCGCCTACCGCTTTAAACTGTTGGATAAAAGCACTGAATCCGTCTAAGTCAACCAACTCTTTTTGGTAAACGATATTCTGATCCGTCTGCTGTGCAAATTGCTGGTGAATAAATGGTGATTTACTATGTTTTATCGGGTTACCTACCACAACGTACTTATCCACCTCGTGCTCCCTATTCAGCGTCTTTGGTATTTTGTTGTTCTACCAATTTAGCGACTTGCTGCTCTAAGAGTACAAGTTTTTCTCTGGTTTTAAGCAACACTTGAGTTTGTACTTCAAAATCTTCGCGCGAAACGACATCCAGCTTGGTCAATTGTGCTTGAATGATTTGTTTAGTTTTTACTTCAAACTCTTCGGCGAAACTTTTTAGACCAGGTGGTAGTGAATCAGCCACTTGCTTAGCTATTGCTTCTAGTTTTTGGGGATTGATCATCTTTTTGTTCCTGAGACTGTGCGATTAATTACGACTATTGTACCCAAAATCAGGTAAAATCCGCTAGTCAAAGTTCTAGAGAGTTATTATGAAATTAAATCCGCAGCAAGATAATGCCGTTCATTATATAGATGGCCCGTGTTTAGTACTTGCAGGAGCCGGAAGCGGCAAGACACGTGTTATTATTAATAAAATAGCTTATTTGGTGCAAACTTGCGGATACAGCGCACGAAATATTGCTGCAGTAACCTTTACTAATAAAGCAGCAAGAGAGATGAAAGAACGCTTGAGTATAGAGCTGGGTAAAAAAGAAACCCGCGGCTTAACCGTATCTACTTTTCACACATTAGGCTTAACCATAATAAAAAAAGAATCAAAGACCTTAGGTATTAAGCCGGGCTTCACCTTATTTGATGGTACCGATACGTTAAGTTTACTCAAAGAGCTCACTGAAAAAGAGTTAGACGAAGATAAAGACCAACTCAACCTGCTCCAAAACATGATTTCCAATTGCAAAAATGATCTAATGACACCAGATCAGGCGATTGCACAAGCAAGGGACGGTAAAGAAGCACTATTTGCTCAGCTATATAAGCGCTATCAACAACAACTAAGCGCATACAATGCTTTGGACTTTGATGACTTAATCATGGTCCCAACGCTATTACTTAAAAATAATCCAGAAGCAAGAGAACGTTGGCAAAATCGTTTTCATTATTTATTAGTTGATGAGTATCAAGATACCAATACTAGCCAATATGAACTGGTCAAGTTACTTACTGGTATGCGAGGCCGATTCACCGTGGTTGGTGACGACGATCAGTCAATTTATTCTTGGCGTGGCGCACGACCACAGAACCTGGTTCTGCTTAAGACAGATTTCCCAAGCCTCAGATTGATCAAATTAGAGCAGAACTATCGTTCTAGTTCACGAATTCTACGTTGCGCAAATATCCTTATCGCTAACAACCCTCATGTATACGACAAAGCGCTATTTAGTGCTCTTGCCGACGGTCCCATGCTTCGCGTTATCTATGGAAAAAACGAAGAGCATGAAGCTGAGCGTGTTGTTGCTGAAATTGTAAGGCACAAATTCATGAATAAAACCGCTTACAGTGAATTTGCAATTTTGTATCGCGGCAACTTTCAATCACGTATTTTTGAAAAAGCCTTAATGACCAACCGTATTCCTTACAAGATAAGTGGTGGCACCTCGTTCTTCTCTCGTAGTGAAATTAAAGATGTCATGGCTTATTTAAAACTATTAGTAAATCCAGATGATGATACTTCTTTCTTGCGAGTAGTTAACACACCAAAACGTGGCATTGGACCAGTTACACTTGAAAAATTAGGTAGCTACGCGAATATGCGCCAGCAAAGTTTATTCGCTGCAAGCTTTGAAATGGGATTAGAACAAACCCTGCAAGGGGAAAAGCTTCATACATTGCGTCAATTTACCCGCTGGCTCGTTGAACTTGATGACCAAGCACAGCGCGGTGACCCGCTAGAGGCCGTTCGTCAAATAATTCGCGATATTAACTACGAAGACTGGCTCTATGAGACCAGCCCTAGTGGAAAAGCTGCAGAGATGCGGATGAAAAATGTGAGTACATTATTTACCTGGGTAAGCGGTATGCTTAATGGCGATGACATTGAGGAGGAGATGACCTTACCAGAAGTCGTTACACGCCTAACTTTACGTGACATGATGGAACATGGTGAAGAAGAAGAACAAGCGGATCAAGTACAGCTTATGACACTTCATGCCTCTAAAGGATTGGAGTTTCCAATTGTCTTTATGGTCGGTATGGAAGAGGGGTTATTGCCACATCAAACCAGTATTGATGAAGATAATATCGAGGAAGAACGCCGTTTAGCTTATGTGGGGATCACACGGGCACAACGCGAACTTATTTTTACCCAAGCAAAAGAGAGACGCCAATACGGTGAGGTTTTCAAACCTACAGCAAGCCGTTTCTTAGATGAATTACCCCAAGATGATATTGAATGGGAAAGTAGAAAACCTCCGCAAACATCAGCACAACGTAAAAAAACCGCAAACTCAGCGATCGCCAATTTGCGTGATATGCTGAAATAAAAAAAGCGGCGCACTAATGTGCGCCGCTTTTTATTTGATTCACTATCTCGGTTATAGACCAGCAGTCATAAACTCGATTGCCGCTTTTAGTTCATCATCACTACAATCCATACACGTACCTTTAGGTGGCATTGCGTTAAAACCGTTTAGGGCATGATCAAATAGAACGTCAGCACCTTGAGCAAGACGAGCTTCCCAAGCAGCAGCGTCATCTTTCTTTGGAGCGCCGGCAGCACCTGTACCGTGACAACCGAAACATGATGCTTGATAAACCGCTTGCCCTGAACGAGGGCCTTTAGGAGCTTCAACTACAGGAGCAGCTGCTCCAGCTAAATACACATTGCCAACGGGCGCTATGCGTTTTTTAATTGCTTCATTTGATAAATCTGCAGCGCTAACACCTAATGATAATGTTAGTGCGGCACCTAGACCTAAAACAACTTTAGATACACCTGCTTTCATGGATAAACCCCTGACTAATAAATTTTGAAATAATTTTGCGATATTATAAACAGATCTCAAGAGATAGAAACATTTAGTCAGCTTCTTTTCGCTATTTAGACATAATAAATTGAAAAAAATGGCGGCTTTTCAATCAAACAAGCATTTTTTTTAAATTAGTGCTAGACGAGTGAAACGAAAATCCTTACTATATGCCCCGCAATACGGATTGCGCCCATAGCTCAGCTGGATAGAGCGTACCCCTCCGGAGGGTGAGGCCGGGGGTTCGAATCCTCCTGGGCGCGCCAGTCGTGTTGAGGTAGGGTAAAAATTAGTGGTGACTATAGCTCAGTTGGTAGAGCCCCGGATTGTGATTCCGGTTGTCGTGGGTTCGAGCCCCATTAGTCACC
>CAKZQF010000135.1 GCA_937139475.1 uncultured Gammaproteobacteria bacterium
TAAGCCAATCCACAACCTTTAAGAATCATGTTGGTAATCGAAGTGTTAATCTCTTCAAAGTCTTGGTCTGTGAGCTCTTCCTTATCCATTGCGGCCAATACCTGCACCCCAAAGTCTGCGTAATGTTGGGTAGAGCCCCAAATCATAAAGAGTAAGTGCATTGGATTAACAGGGTCCATTTTACCTTGATCTATCCACGACTGAATACCATCCGTAATTTTAACAATCGTTTCGCGATAATCACTTTTTAGGTAGCTACCGATATGCGGCGCACCGTGAATAATCTCACTGGCAAAAATGCGCGATGCATTCGGATTATTTTTGGACGACATCGTTTTAGCACGGATATAGGCACTAAGTGTCTCTTTGGGATCATCTTCAGGGTTAATTTGGGTAATGGTGGCATCCCATGTTTCGACAATATCACCAAGCACAGCAGCATAGAGATCTATCTTGTTTTTGAAGTAATAATGGATGTTGGCGCGAGGCAGTTCAGCACGCTCGGCAATGCGCTTCATTGAGGCGCCTTTAAAACCGAATGTCAGAAACTCTTCTTCCGCCGCTGCAATAATTAGTAATTGGTTTTTCTGACGGATGCGCCCAGCAGGCTCATTTCTGCGATTTTCTAGAATGTCCACACTACTCATTTTTAACCTAATTTCATCAACGATAATAAATTGAGTATAAGGAATAAGTTTTATGCAATCTAGTTTTTTGACACAGATGTTCAGTTTTTAAGCTGTTTATTTAACAGATAAAAAAAAGCAGTAGATTCAATCGTGGTAAATCTACTGCAAAGGGTGGAACCGTGACGTGACGATCTCTGCTATGGGTGATTAGCATTAATCGTCTAATATGTAGAGCTTGCGGCCTAGGCTGGCCGCTTAATCATTCGTGAGAAGTTTATACCAATCCTATTAAATTCATTCTCACTCAGAGTGGCTCAGGGCACTCAGTTTTAGGCGCGATGATGCAGGTATGGTTATTCCCTACCAAATTATCGCAACAACAAAATGATTGTCCTGAGACACTCCCATAGGGCGGGTTTGAAATAACTTTATGCTGCGTTAGATGAACTTGAAATAGAATAACTAATCCTTCGTTCATTTGCCTTGCCTAAAGCTATTTCAATTCCCGCTGAGTGGGAATTTACTTAACAGGATTGGTATCACTTGATCACCGCACCTTGGGCAATCCACTGGCCGAGATAAGCACGCTCATCGTCAGTGATTTTGGTTTTATTCATAAACGGCATATCTTTAGCATCAACAGCGCGCGCCTGAATGCGCGGTGCCATGCGTGCCATATCATCTAAGGTATCCAAGATGATGCCGCCTTGTGCTGCAGTAAACAATTCATCTGTGTTTGCTTTAGAGTGACAAGAAGTACAGCGATCATTAATGATTGTTTTTACTTTGCCCGGCTCAATCACCAGTGGTGCCTGACCAGCAACTGGAACAGCTTTTTCAGGTGCAATCGCCCAAGCTAGTGCAATACCCAAGATAACAGCAGCAACTGGAACAAGTACGTTTTCATTCCCTTTGTGGCGAGCAACAAAGTATTGACGAATCAATGCTGTAACAACAAAAATACCCATCATTACTGCCCAGTTATATTCATGGTTGAATACCATTGGATAATGGTTACTAATCATGATGAAGATAATAGGTAACGTTAAGTATGTATTATGAGTTGAACGAAGTTTCGCTTTAGCGCCCCAAGAAGGATCAGCTTCAACGCCTTTAACAACCGAATCAACCAATGCACGCTGCGATGGCATGATAGTAAAGAATACGTTACCCGCCATGATAGTACCGATAACAGCACCAACGTGCATAAACGCTCCACGCGCACTAAATGTTTGCGTTAGATAATATGAAAGCGCAGTGATAAGTCCCATTAAAATAAGACCTAATACCAAGCCGTTCTCGGCAAGCTTAGTACGACACAGAATGTCATAAACAATCCAGCCACCAACAATCGAAGCGAGACCGATAGCAATCGCTGTACCTTGTGATAAATCAGCAACACTTGGGTCAATTAAGTAAATGTCAGCACCTACGTAGAACATTAGGGTTAGTAGTACAAAACCTGTTAACCAAGTCGTATAAGCTTCCCATTTGAACCAGTGTAGTATTTCAGGCATTTTCTCAGGACCGTGACGGTATTTAGCCACTTCATAGAAGCCACCGCCGTGAACAGCCCAAAGGTCACCCATGATGCCCTTGTCTTTTTTCCACTGTGGTGGGTTTTCTAAATGGTTATCTAACCAAACAAAATAAAACGAGGCACCAATCCAGGCAATACCGGTGATGACATGGGCAAAACGTAAGGCTAAGTTTAGCCATTCTGTGATATACGGATCCATCGAAAAGATCTCCTATTGCTTCTTCATGCGTGCCATCACTACGTGGCACGTCACGTGAAAATGTTAAATTTATGTTAACGCACTTTTAAAGTGCAGACTTCTTTTTATTGTCGCGATCGTGAGTTAGCTCACCCATTACGTAGGTCTCTTTAACACTACGGTCATCACCGATAATGCTAAGTACGAATAATCGCTCATTAATGTCTTTAGTTTTATTCATGCGCACGCGCATCAAATCAGTACTGTTGTAGTCTAGAACCACAAAATCTGCTTCTTTACCTTTAGCGAAGTTACCAATTTTGTCATCTAAATCTAACGCTTGAGCACCGCCTAGCGTGGCTAAAAAGAACGACTTCATTGCGGTCAATTTTTCACCGCGTAACTGCTGAATTTTATAGGCTTCGTTTAGTGTTTGTAGTTGCGAGAAGCTCGTACCACCACCAACATCAGTACCTAAGCCAACATCGACGTTGTACTCTTCGGCTTTTTTCAAATCGAATAAACCACTACCTAAAAATAGGTTGGAGGTTGGGCAGTACGACAGTGAAGAGTCAGTATCACGCAGACGCTCATACTCGCTATCACACAAGTGAATGCCATGGGCAAATACACTTCGCTTGCTTAACAGACCGTGTTGGTCGTAAACATCTAAATAGTTTTCACACTCCGGGAATAGCTCGCCTACCCAAGCACACTCATTTTTGTTTTCAGACAAATGCGTATGCATGAACACATCAGGGTATTCTTTTAATAGCTCACCCGCTTTATGCAGTTGTTCGCTGGTGCTGGTAGGAGCAAATCGTGGCGTAACGGCGTAATGCAAACGACCTTTACCATGCCATTTCTCGATAAGCGCTTTTGACTCGTCATAGCTTGTTTGCGGCGTATCAGTTAGGTTATCTGGTGCATTTCTGTCCATCATTACCTTGCCACAAATCATACGTACGTTCATTTGCTCTGCTTGTTCAAAGAATGCGTCAACAGACTCTGGATGAACGGTACCAAAAACAAGTGCCGTCGTTGTTCCGTTAGACATTAGCTGATCTAAGAAAAACTGGGCACGCGGTTTGGCAAATTCGCTATCACCAAATTGAGATTCAGTTGGGAAAGTGTAAGTATCAAGCCACTCAAGTAATTGCTCGCCGTACGAACCGATAATCTCAGTTTGTGGGTAATGGATATGCGTATCGATAAAGCCTGGTACTAATAAACCATCTTTATGTTCTTTTACTTCAACGCTGCTTGGCAGTGTTGATAGAACCTCACTTGCAGGGCCAACGGCTTCAACTAAACCATCTGTAACCACTAGCACACCATCTTCAAAATATTGATGGGCGTTGTCGTTATCTTTTGCTGGATCGCTTAAAAAATGGAGTATCTCACCGCGAAACGCTTTAGTTGTATTATTCATAATATGCTCGTCTTCTCTTTGCTTTAAGTTATTGCAACTGAGGAAAGTCTTTACCAAGTTCGTCAATGAACCATTTTATCGGGCAAAAACTTTAGTGGACGTCCTGCCACTTTTTTTTCTTTCCAGCGGGCACAGAGCCAGCCGGTTATTCTAAATTGCTTGTATATATTTTATAGATTAAAAGTTGATGGTCATTTGCTCATCAGCTTCGATCAAGATTTCGTCACAGTTGTCGCCATCGCCTGTACGATCAACCACCACAAAATCACTAACATTGTTTAGTGCCAGACAAAAGTGATGCCATGTGCCAGTGTGATAGTTCACCCCCTGGTTAGCTTGCGCTAAAAACACTTGCACTTTACTCATGTCTAATTCGCCCTTTGGCGCTACAACCACAAGGTATGGCTCATTTCCCATTGGGATAAATGCTTGTGAACCTTGCGGATGGCGTTCCATCATGCCAATTTTAATAGGTAGCGACAGCGGTGTAGAGCGAAAAATACTGATGATGCCAGAGGCGTTATCACCACGACAGTCAACATTACCAATACGGTGATAACGTGTAGTAAAGCCTTGATTGATTGGGAAATTAACCCCTTCATCATTTACTTCAATCACGTCACCAAATTCTTTAAACGCAGCAGCTGTTAGCGGCTTTGCATCAATTGTGTTTGCTTCTACAACGCTCATCGCTTAGCTACCTCGGTAAGTTGAGTAACCATAAGCGGTTAGCAGCAATGGAACATGGTAATGTGTACCAGATGCGTCAATTTCAAATACGATATCAACGTATGGGTAGAAACCTTCTTCTTTGTTTGCTTCAAAGTAAACTGAGGTAGCAAAGTGCATGCGGTACACACCTGCTGGTAATACAACATCATCAGCTAGTAGGCCTGGTAGACGCCCATCGTCGTTGGTCACGCCACTGTTTAGTGCTTTCCAGCCTTCGCCTTCTTGGGCAAATAAAGTGATTGGTACATTTGTCGCAGGTAAACCGCGTGTTGTATCTAAAATATGAGTAGTAATTTGGCTCATCTTGCTAATTCCTTATGTGCTTATTAGGCAAATTTGTTTAGGCGGATGTGGAAGATTTTACGTTGCTCTTCCGCAGCGTTTACCAGTTCAGTTGCGCGGTCGTTGCCGATACGCCCTTGCAGTAACGCGTTCATTTCGCCAGCGCTTTTACCCGTGGCACAAACGATAAAGATAAATCCGAACTTTTCTTGATAATCAGTGTTACCCTGAGAAAGCTCAACAATGGTTTGCTCATCAGCCGCATCCATACCAGATTGCTCACCGGCAGCAAGCTCTTTAGTATTTGCGTATTTTTTCATTAAGCTACTAACGTCACCGATTTTCGGATGCCCGTCAAATGCTTCCAGGTAATCTTTCTCTTCTAGTCCAACCCAGTTGTTGTTAGCCGCTTCAAACAGGCTATCAAGGTCGTTGTATGGACGAGAAGCAACCATCTTGGCAACCCAAGTGCTTGATGTACAACACTGCATGAAAGCGTGCGTCGCATCTGCTTCATTCATGTTGTTGATGTCTAAATAATTCATCGTGTTCTTCCAAATTTTATATCACAAGTATTAGCATTGGCGGCACTAGGCTAAGGAATCTTTCCGTAAGTCGCCGTAAATACATCCCTGTAGGCTTCGCTTTAGCATCCCTGCTAAAGATACTTACTCCAAGACACCTCACCCTAGCGCATAAACTTTTGCGTCTGAGCGATATTTGGCTCAAAAAAACGCTGAGGCTTGCGCCAATTCCCCCGTCGTTTATCGCCTTAAATCATCAATTGTCCGATGAAAAAATCAGGGATGATTTTTTAGTATTTGCCGCAGGGATGCGGATCAAATACGGTATCGAACAGACAATTTATTATTTAAGATCAGCGATAAATTAACGGGTCGCCTTTCTTTTGGTTACTTTTCTTTGTAAACCTCATCCTGAGGTTTATCGCTACGCGACCAGCTAAAGCTGTCCTAGAATGTTCCCTACATTCTAGTGGCGAAGCACAAATTGGTCAGGAACCAATTTGGACAGCCAACGGCTGGTCCGCAGGATGAAATACACGGATGTATTTCACAAAAGAAAAGTAACTGGCGTGCACACACCAATGTTCAGTAAGTAGACGCTGGTGATAGCACGTCAAAAATGATCCGATGTAAAACTACTTCGCATTACCAAATAAACGTAAACGAGATACACCGCCGTCAGGGAAGATGTTTAGACGGATGTGGCTAAACGTTGCATCACCTGAGTTGATTGCGTCAATGAACAAATGCTCACGGTCAGCGTAAAGCTTGGTTTTGTTAACTACTTCAGTCCATTCAACGTTACCCGCTAGTACATCTTCATCTGAGCCGTTAGTCGCTTCTAGGGTAAACGTATCAGGGAAGTTACCTTTAAAGTGAGCAGTATCAACGATAAGCTTTTTCAGATCACCCGGTACCGCTAATTTAACGATTGACCAATCTGGACCTGGATCACGACGACGCTTAGTTTCCCAACCGTCACCCATATTCACACCACGTCCTGGCATGATTAGGTTATTTTTGTCAGAGAAGAACATGTCTGAACAAAGTAGTGCACGCGCACCGTTTTTAATTGAAGCAAGGTCGATTAGCTCGCCAGCAACAAAGTTTTTAGGATCTAATTTGGGGTCGCCGTAAACGCGGAAACGTGCAACACCACCATCAGGGAACATGTTTAAGCGCACGTGAGTAAATACCTTGTCAGAATTTACGACGAACAAGTTTTGGCTGTGTGCATCAGTTGGACTTTGCACTAAGATAGTTTCCCAAACTGCATTAGCGATGTCGCCGTCACAGTGAGTTGCTTCAACAGAAACAGACTGAGGTGCATTACCTTTAAAATGGTTAGTGTCTACATCTAGACCACGGATAACACCAGGAACACCTAAACGAATAGTACACCAGTCGAATTCGCGGCCGTTGTCACGTCCGTAGCTACGACGAGACTCCCAACCGTCCATCCATTTACCACGGTCAGTGAACTTCTCTTCGATAAAAATACCACGGCCAGGCTTGATTAGGTTTTCCATCTCAGCAAAAAAATCATCGCTACATGCTAGAGTCTCACCGCCTAAGCGTGCTTGAGCCATATCGATAAGGTGCTGGGTGAAATAAGTGTCTAATTCTTCTTTGTTTAGATTTTCTAAGTTCATTTTCTCTTCTCTGTTGGTTGACATTATAGGGCAGCGGGTGCCCTACACTTTGCGCAGACTACTGCTGCGCTTAAACTTTACCTTTAAGTAAAGGCTGACCTTTCGGTGAATCCATGAAGCTATCGTCGGTGTACACCACTTGTCCACGTAAGTAGGTTGTTACTACTTCGCCAGTAACAGTACGACCTTCATAAGGGGTAATTTTGTTTTTGTGCTTAATCATCGCGTTAGTGATTTCGTATTCTTTCTCATCGTCAAATACAACGAAATCTGCGTGGTAACCGACTTTGATATGACCTTTAACGTGGTCCATGCCAATGAATTTAGCTGTTTGTGCTGACATCCAATGGGCCAGCTGAGTTAACTGATAACCACGCGGTTTCGCTTCGGTCCAAATTAATGGCAAACCAAATTGCAATGCAGAGATACCGCCCCATGCTTTTTCGATATCGCCGGTATCGATATGCTTAAGCTCTGGCGTACAAGGTGAATGATCAGAAACGATAAAGTCTATTACGCCATCCTCTAGGCCTTTCCATAGTAATTCGCGGTTATCATTTTCACGAATTGGCGGACAACATTTAAATAACGTTTTACCATCAGGAATATCTTCAGATGCAATGGTTAAATAATGCGGACAAGTCTCGATTGTCAGGGTAATACCTTCTTTACGTGCCGATTCAATGTTTGCAATCGCATCACTGCTTGAAAGGTGAACAATATGAACATTACAGTCTAATCCGTTGTCCTTCACTTCACGATTTAGATCGATCATCATATCAATCGCGTTGTTCTCCCAAGAACGTGGACGCGAATCCAGAAATGATTGGTATTTCTCAGTGATCTCAGCAGGCTCACTGTTACCACAATCTAACTCGGCATGGATTAGATAAGGTACGTTATGCTTGGCCATAATAGGCATCGCTTTACGTAAATCTTGCGCGTGCATTTCTGGGAATTCTTCAATACCAGAATCAATCAAAAATGATTTACAGCCCAACACACCAGCTTCTAGTAACTCTTCTAGATCACCAACGCTTTGCGGGATGATGCCCCCCCAGAAACCACAATCAACCCATAGCTTGTCATGGACTGAATCTAGCTTTTCTTGGAAAGAGGCTTTATCGATGGTCACAGGAATACAGTTAAGTGGCATATCAACCAAGGTCGTTATACCACCTGCCGCCGCCGCTTGCGTTGCGGTATTAAAACCTTCCCACTCAGTGCGGCCCGGTTCATTAATATGTACGTGACTATCAACTAGTCCCGGCATAACAACATGCTTGCCAACATCATCGACGTCACAGTCAACTGCAGCTTCATAACCAAGGATTTGGTCAATTAGACCGTTTTTAACAACAATAGTCGCAGCTTTCATTTCGCCATCGATAACAGCGCGCTGACTACGAATTGCAAAGTGATTTGTAGGGTTATTGCTCATGATTATTCTCGTTTAATTTTGTTTCTTTTAGTGTGTTTTCACTATGTTCCACGTCACAGTGTGTCGGTTCATTCTCTTTATTTAGAGCGAACCAGCGGCCAACGAGTTGTCGATGGCTGCGTTTTTTATTTCTAAGCTTTCTAGCTATTGACTGACTCTTGGTTAATTGCCGTTTGCTTTTCATTGGCCACCTCTTGTGAGTCAAGCATCGATTTAAGCTCGGGCCAATCGACACCTTGCTTGTTAGGTGTTGGCGCCTTTTGTGCTTGATACAAACCGATGATTTCGCCAACGATAGAGACTGCAACTTCCATCGGCAATTTGCCCGGCACATTACTCAAGCCCACAGGGCAGGTAATGCGATCAATCATTTCACGTTCGATTCCGCGGTGCTCAAAGCGTTGTTGGAATCGCTTCCATTTAGTGTCTGAACCTATCAGGCCTAAATGGGCAAAGTCTTTACGTTTTAATATCGCGCTGGCAATTTCAAAATCACGTTGATGATTATGGGTTAGCACGATGTAATAGCTATTTGGTGGCATGCTTGCCACTTCATCCGCTGGACAATCACTCACCACATGTTCAACATTGTTATATTGGGTTTGTGGGAATAGCTCTTCACGCTCATCCACCCAATGCAGTCTTACTGGCAAGCCAGCAAGCATGGGAGCAATGGCATGGCCAACATGTCCAGCACCAAATAACATGATATTGATGTGGTTGCTGGCAAAGGTTTCAAATAAAACGCTGGTCGCACCGCCACAGCATTGGCCCAGTTTCGGGCCTAGGGGAAAGTGTTCGATGTATTGGCCACTCTCACCTTTTAGTAATAATTCTTGGGCAATTTTGGTTGCCTTGTGCTCTAAGTGACCACCACCGATGGTGTCAAATGAAGCTTGGTGGCTAACCACCATTTTAGTGCCACTATCACGCGGAGCAGAACCACGTACGCCTAATAACGTAACCAAGACATAGGCTTCGCCTTTGTTGGTTAAGTCTTTTACAGCGTCTACCCAGTGGGTATTAGGTGTCATCATCTTTTGCTCCTCGCCTTTGTTTAATCTTGTTAAACTGTTTCGAGGGCTGGCTCACTCGCCGAAAAAGCGCTGCAAATACATCCCTGCAAGCTCAAATTTTTCGTCCATGAAAAATGCGTTTTTCTCTGAGTAAGCCAACCCCCTCCTTCCAATTAGCCTTTGCTTGCATTAAACAAAAGCTCGTCGTTGGGGTCGGGGTGGAAAAAAGCTACGCTTTTTTCATTGCCTGTACTGCCGCCAAGACTCTTTCAGGAGTTGATGGCGTGTGTAGTACTGGGCTGGCTTTGTAATCAGCTACTGATGAAACAGCGTCACGTAGTGCTGACCATACTGAGATGCCGTGCATGAATGGTGGTTCACCTACAGCTTTTGAGTTGTAGATGGTTGCTTCACGGTTTGGCTCGTTCTCAAGCAGTTCTACGTTGAACTTCTCTGGCATATCAGCGATTGCCGGGATCTTGTAGGTTGCTGGGCCGTTAGTCATTAGGCGACCTTTTTCATTCCATACAAGCTCTTCAGTGGTTAACCAGCCTAAACCTTGGACGAAGGCACCTTCAATTTGACCGATATCGATTGCAGGGTTTAGTGAATCACCTACATCGTGCAAGATATCAACTTGTTCTACTTTGTACTCACCGGTTAGGGTATCGATTACAACTTCTGAACAAGACACACCGTTTGCGTAGTAGAAGAATGGACGACCATCTGCTTTTTCGCGGTTGTAGTGAATCTTCGGTGTTTTGTAAAAACCAGTTGAAGATAGTGATACACGGTTGATGTAAGCAAGTTGTACTAACTCAGCAAATGGCATAACGCTGTGGCTGGCAGAGAGTTCTTCACCGATATGAACTTGATTATCACTAAAGATAACCTGCTCGCTCGGTACTTCAAAATGCTCGCTACAAAACTCAACTAAACGTGCACGAATCGTTTGTGCCGCCGCTTGTGCCGCTTTACCGTTGAGGTCAGTACCTGATGATGCCGCTGTTGGTGAAGTGTTTGGCACCTTATCAGTACGGGTAGCAGTCACCAGGATGTTATCAACATCAACTTGAAACTCTTGTGCCACAACTTGAGCCACTTTCGTGTTCAAGCCTTGCCCCATTTCTGTACCACCGTGGTTCAATTGGATTGAGCCGTCAGTGTAAAGATGGATAAGTGCGCCCGCTTGGTTAAGGTGTTGTACGGTAAATGAAATACCGAACTTAACTGGCGTAATTGCAATCCCTTTCTTGATGAACTGGTTTTCTTTGTTGAATTTAGTGATCGCCGCACGACGCTCTTGATATTTACAATCAGCTTCTAGCTTGTCGATCATCATTGGTAAGATGTTATGCTCAACCGTTTGACCATAATGCGTTACATTGCGATCTTCCTGGCCGTAAAGGTTTAGTTTACGAACTTCTAGTGGATCTTTCCCAACTGCGCGAGCGATATCATCCATCACCCCTTCGATAGAGATCATACCTTGTGGGCCACCGAAACCACGGTACGCAGTGTGCGATACCGTGTTAGTTTTACAGCGGTTACCGACAACATGAGCGTGCTCAAGGAAGTAAGCGTTGTCTGAGTGGAACATAGCACGGTCAACAATCGCATCAGATAAATCTGGTGAGTAACCACAGTTACCGTTAATGTTAAATTCGATGCCTTTAACCAGACCTTCATTGTCAAAACCAACGCGGTAGTCATTTTCGAACGGGTGGCGTTTACCTGTAACCGTCATATCATCTTGACGGTTTAGACGCAGTTTAACAGCACATCCAGTTTTGTTTGCCAGTAATGCAGCTAAACATGCCCATGGCGCTGCTTGTGTTTCTTTGCCACCGAAACCACCACCCATACGGCGCATATCGATAACCACTTTATTAAATGGAATACCTAATACTTCAGCGACTAGAATTTGAACTTCTGATGGATGCTGGCTTGATGTGTACACGATCATGCCACCGTCTTCAGTTGGCTCAGCGCTAGAGACTTGACCTTCCAGGTAGAAATGCTCTTGGCCACCAATTTGTAGCTCGCCGCTAAGTACATTGTCACTACCGCTAATAGCAGTGGCTGCATCGCCGCGAGATTGTGTGTGCGTTGGACGAACAAAGTTTTGCTTAGCCAGTGCATCTTTAACCGATAATACAGGCTCTAGCTCATCATATTCTACAACAGCAAGCTTAGCCGCTTTGACTGCTGCTTCATGGCTAGTTGCTGCAACAGCGAAGATTGCCTGGCCCATGAATTCAACTTTATCTTTTACTAGTACTGGGTCGCCCGCAAATACCGGACCGATATCCAAATGACCAGGAACGTCATCAGCAACCAATACATCAACAACACCAGGGTAGGCTTTAACAGCACTTAAATCCATTGATGTAATTGTGCCGTGAGCAATGGTACTTTGACCGATTGCACCATGTAGATGATTGGCCATTACTGGGCGATCATCGATGTATGTCGCCGTACCACTAACGTGCTTATCTGCACTTTCATGCTTACGAGAAGCGCCAACTTTGCCAACGATCTTGCTTGATTGCTTTGTTGGTAGGTCAATTAACTTACGCATATTGAACAACTCCTGTATTAACCTGTGGTTGGGTCATTTCGATAAAGGCTTTTTGAAGAAGGTTTTGTGCTACCGTCATGCGGTATTCTTTGGTGGCACGAACATCACTCATTGGCGTGTAATCACCTGCTAAGGCAGCCATTGCAGAGTCAACAGTCGCTTGTGTCCAAGGTTGGCCAATAAGGGCTGCTTCACAGGCTTTAGCACGAGCAGGAACACCCGCCATACCACCAAACGCGATACGTGCAGCAGTTACTGTGTCATTCTCAATAGTGAAGTTAAACGCAGCAAGTACAGCTGAGATATCATCATCAAAACGTTTAGAAATTTTATACACTTTTAGTTGCTGGTTAGCGCTTGGTTTAGGGATTTCAATGCTTTGAATAAATTCGCTATCTTGTTGTGAAGTCACTTTATAATCAACAAAGTAATCTTCGGTTGCGATATTACGAACATCATCACCCTTGCGCAGGTTCAGGCGCGCATCCAGCGCAATAAGTACCGGAGGGGTGTCGCCAATGGGAGAGGCATTACCGACGTTTCCGCCCAAGGTTCCTTGGTTACGAACTTGCAGTGAGCCAATACGCTCAATCATGTCACCAAATTCTGGATAATGAGCTGCAATGCTCGGGGTGAATTGCGTGTAAGGAAGTGCAGCGCCAAGAGTAAACTTGTCACCATCTTCATCAAACTGTTGTAATTCTGGTACGTTACCAACGTAAACGATGGTGCCTAACTGCTTCATCATTTGCGTGATTTCAAGCACGATATCAGTACCACCAGCAAGTAAACGGGCTTTCGGGTTATCTAACATCAGCTGGCTTAACTCGCCAAGACTAGTTGGGCTGTAAGCTTCTTGACCATCACTTGAAAGTTTAGTCATTGCTAGGCTTTGAATTTCACTTAACGTTGCAATCGTTTGTGCTTTGTTACGGTCAAACTGATCCGGCCCATGATTCTTAGCCGCTGCTGCTGCGTCCATGATCGCACGGTAGCCGGTACAACGACATAGGTTGCCAGCTAGTGCTTCTAGTGTTTGGTGCTTGCTTGGATCAGGGAAGTTCTTATGTAGTGCAAATAAAGACATAATGAAGCCCGGCGTACAGAAACCACATTGAGAGCCGTGGAAATCCACCATGGCTTGCTGTACTGGGTGAAGTTTATCGCCGTCTTGCAGATCTTCTGCCGTAATGAGTTGCTTGCCGTGTAGGCTAGGCAATAACGTGATACAAGCGTTTAAGCTTTTATATGTTAGTTCGCCACCAATGTACTCAGCAACCACTACCGTACACGCCCCACAGTCACCAGAGGCACAGCCTTCTTTGGTGCCGCTTTTATTGGCGTGATTACGGAGGTAACCAAGAACATTTGTATTTGGATCAATGTCGTTTAGGGTTACTAAACGGTCATTAAGTAAGAATTGAATGTGATTGTCGCTCATAAACTATTGCCTGCCTTGCTAGTTGCGCTAGCTTTTTTTATTCTTTTTCTGAGATGAAGAAGTAAAGCATTTGTTAGAATTTAAAACCTGACACAAGTGCCAACTTCATGAACAATATGTTAATTATAACGCTGAGTCAAGGCTGATACCGCTTAAACTTTATACGATGTTGTGCTTAACAAGGATTTAAGTTAATTTTTTGTTATAAAAATCATTAGATAAATAATATTTATTTGCGAATAAAATGTTCAAAAAAAGCATTATCTGAGCACTAAACAAACAAAAAATAAGTAAAGTAAACGGTGACGTGACAAAAAGTTAAAAAAACAGATGTAGTTTCACCTTATTCCTGCACGGTTTGATAGGCAAGATTGAGGCGAGAACTAAATATCGGATCTGAGATATATGTCACATCGGTATATTTAGTTACCAGCTGGGCGCGACAAGATAAAAAGAGTGGGAGGCAGTCAAAGGGGTTACTATTATTGCCCCCCCTGAAGAGGAATTATTGAGCGATGAGTAAACTATCTAGCCCCTTACTGACTCCAAACACATCAGTCTTATCAAAGCCTAGTGTGACATGGAAGTCTTTGGCTTTAAGCTGGTAGTTCGCTCTAACCTGTTGTGCTTTTTTTGCATCAACGACCACAAAAAATGTTTGGTTGTCATTCTTAGCAGCGCGCCCTACCCCAACAAACTCAAAACGAATTGGCGGAATATCTTTTAGCTCAATTGACTTAACATCCGGATGTTCAAAAGGGTTAATCAAGGTGATATGAAAACTATCATGGTCACGCGCAGCTTGATTGTTACGTAATACTTTATATCGTGTATCACCCACCAGCGCTTTAACTTGTGCTAAATAGGGAGCGACTAACGCTTTACTCACCGGATAACCGATATAAACCAGCCCAGTACTATCTTCTAGTATCGCAGGAGTTAAGGTCACTTGAATCTTTTCGATCTTGTTTAGCTTATCCATGGCCAGCCCTTCAAACGATAAAAATAATAAAAACAACAGCGTCATACGAGCAAAAAACATAATAACTCCAAATAATAAATTCGCGCACAGTGTAGCGTAAACAACATCACTATGCGCTAGCCTTTACTTTAAATACTTATCTAAAAACGCCAAGTTTTGTTCAAATAGCTCTTTTCGATTAGCTTCATCTACAAAACCATGCCCTTCATCAGCTTTAAATAGCCATTGATAAGGTTGCCCTGATTTATCAAATGCCTTACGTAATATCTTTGCATGCTCTGGTGGCACACGCTTATCTTTTCCACCGTGTTGAATGAACACTGGAATTTTTAGTTTTGCGATATGGGTCAGTGGTGATTGTGCTGTCAGCATCTCTTTCCCTTGGCCATATTTCCTAACCGCACCATGAGATACCGAGTCCACGGACATATAGTCTGCTTCTTTCATCTGATAATTCAAGTCATAAGCTCCAGCGAAGGCGATAGAGCATTTATATAAGTCCGGCGCAACACTAGGCGCCATCACCGCACTGTAGCCGCCAAAGCTCCCTCCCATGATGCAGGCTTTATTACTGGCGATATCTTGGCGGGCCATTGCCCACCTTGTGCCGTCAATAATATCGTGTTGGATCATGGTGCTTCGTTTACGGTAGGCAACCTGTTCATATTGCTTACCATAACCACCCGAACCACGGAAATTAACCTGAAGTACTGCGTAACCATTGTTTGCTAAAAATTGCGCATTGCTGGCAAAGTACCATTTATCCTGAACACCATAAGGGCCGCCATGAACATCGACCACCAAGGGGGTGTCTTTCGATGAATTTTTTGGCAAGGTGAGATAGCCATAGATGGTTTCACCGTCACGCGATTTGAACTGTACAAAATCACGCTTATTCATTAACTTCGGATCTATCCAGGGCTTGCTTGACAATACATAATTAATCGCCCCTTTCTCTCGGTCAAACAGATAGAAGTCACCGGGGTTTTTATCACTTTTTACTTTAACAATAATTTCATTATCGGCCATTGAGTTTGCATAAAACGCTATATCTTTACCGGGAAATGTAGATGCGACCTGGCGATGCAGCTCACTAAAAGGGTGTTGTTTATCAAAATATTGATAGCTAATCCCCTGCTCCATCAATTCAACACCTATTATCTCCCCGTGCCCCGGCACACGTATGAAGCTATTGATGTCCAATGTAGGATGATTAAACAACAGGGACATTTTACCCGAGGCAATATCATATTCAAACAAGCCGCGAGTGCCACTATTTAAGGATTTTGTAAGATACAAGACACTACCTTGGGCATTAGTGCTTTTAACGGTGTACCCTTTAATCTTGTGGTCTTTGCTCAGTTCTTGCCATTGACCATCGCGATACCAATAGTTATGTTTCTTACCATCTCGGTCCTTACCTTTAGCAAATACCGGTTGTCCCAGTTTATCCATCACCACTGCAATATTGCCCAGCGGCATTCTGGTGATTAAGGTGCGTTTTTGAGTATAGATGTTTATCTTATACAAACGGTCAGGCGTGTCTAAATCGTGTCCCCACTTGCGTACTTTAACCAAAATACTTTTTGGATCTTGTGGCAATATATGGACAATTTGGGCTGAAGCATCCATCGCGCGTTTTTTCATATTCTTGCTGCGCATTTCACTACGTCCAAACAATTGAATACGCTTTTTACCATCAATATTAGTGGCAAAGATCTCCCCTTTATTCACTCGACGAGCTCGTCCCAACTCTTCATATGAAACGGTGTAAACTAAGCGCTCATCATTAACCCAATGGAAACGACTTACATGTTTGCGTATGCCATGGCCAAACGCTTTTAGTGGTTTCATCGTCGCGCGTTCAACAATCACTAGACTGGTGGAATTACCTTTAGGGACAGTTACCGCATAATGCTTACCATCTGGCGAGAGCTTAAGGCTGGCGTATTGAGGGAGTTTGGAGAAGTACTCCGTAGGTAATGGTTGGGTTTCATTTGCTTGCGCGT
>CAKZQF010000136.1 GCA_937139475.1 uncultured Gammaproteobacteria bacterium
CAGCAAGAAACGGACAGGCTAAAAGCGCTGGCACGAGCTGAAGTTGATGACTTTTGGGTTACCCATTACAAGGTTCGAGAGAATGAGCCCTTTAAAGACTGGGGTCTGCTTGGTGTCCGTATCAGAGACTTTAAGTATGGCTTTGGCATTGAGTGGTACATCAACAGTTTTCACGGTCAACGAGGCAAGCGCGTAGTCTTTAGTAAGGGACTGCGTATTTCAAAGACAAAGCTGAGATACTCATTTTTGGACTGCCAAGGTCTAGCCAAAGAATGGGAGTTAGCGCTGGCCATCGAGAAAGAAGAATTCTTCAGTGATGTTCGACGCCAGGTTGATAAGCTCAACATGCTTCGTCGAAGAGTCAATGCATATTGACGTATTTGATTTTCTAAAGCAGCAAAAAAACAGAAATGGCGTATATGATTTCCTTAAAAATCAAGGAGACTAGGTTCTCCTGTTGTATAGTTGTTTGAAAATTTAGGCTTAACAGGAAGAGTTATGGCAAGGAACAAAAAAAGTAATCGATATAGTTATGTGCAAAAGCAGGCAGAACACGCAAAATTTTACAACAAAAACTTCAATAAAACTTCGAGTTTTAGCTCTGTATTCAGCGGGTCACATTTCAAAAATACATCTCTGGTTGGTGCAAAGTTCAAATATTGCAATCTCAATAATGTGAGATTTGAAAACTGTTTGTTACAGGGAACTCATTTTAAAAAGTGTACACATGACGGCCTTAAGTTTGAAAGATGCATATTGATTTCAACTTCCTTTGAGCGTATGCAGTTACATGGTGTCGAATTTGTTGATTGTTATATTTTAAGTACTAACACTCATGCATGTAAGCAGTTTCAAAACAGCAAGGTATATAACAGTTTTCCCGATGGTGCTCAGTATCCTTCTGATTTAATGAGTATTGTTGATGTTTTGAGAGAGAATTCTTGTATAAGAAAATCCGGGGTGCTTCATAGGAAGGGCGGCAAAGTAAATACAATTGCACTGGATTTTTTGCTTGATGAATTCGGAGTTAACTACCTAATCAATAACTTGTCTAAGCTAAACACACTAGAGTCCGATTTCTATACATTGAGTTATATTTCGGCATTCTTGCGGAGGGTTGGAAATCCTGATAGCTTAGACATTACCCGGCCCACAGCAACATAGAAAATACCTACGATAACGGACGGATACCAGTCTACGGACCGATGCGGGTTGAAAGTTGAAGTCGTTAAAACGTTAGTGGAGGTGATGCCTATGGTGTTGGATTTTATGACAGTGACAGCATTTTTTGTTCTTTGTGCCTATAAACTTTTAGTAAAGCTCCTTTCTATGTCTAGCTGTGTGGTTAATTTACATTTATTTCATTATTTCACTCGCGGTAACTGGTCCCAGCGTGTTGTATAAGCGGGAGATAAATGCTCTCGCTTCATCGACCAATCTTTCTTCGTACCTTGTCCAGCAAAGAAAACCTTTCCGGCACCACTTTGGTTAATGGTGTCCAATACAGACATTAACTGTTGGCTATTAGAGCGGGTCGATACGTCATCGAATAGTCCTGGTTGAAACATGCCTGGATCGTAAAAGTCAGACAGCATGACGCCCGCTTTGGCATAACGAAAACCATCCTTCCATATCCGCTTGAGTAAGTGATTGGCCAGTTCGATAAAATCTCGTGTATCGTAACTGGGGATCAGCAACTCGCCCGATGCAGAGTTGCTGTATTGCGGTTCGTTGTCCTTAAAGGGGCTGGTACGTATGAACACGGTCAGCACTTTGGCTTGCTGCTGTTCTTTGCGAAGCTTCTCAGTGGCGCGGGTAGCGTATTCGCATACAGCTTCACGTAACAATTCAAAGTGCGTTACTTTTACGCCAAATGAACGGCTACAGACGATTTGTTTCTTAGTTGGCGGGATCTCTTCAAGCTCAATGCACGACTCGCCATTGAGCTCTCTGACGGTTCTCTCTAAAACCACCGAAAACTGGTCTCTGATGGCTCTAGGAGAGGCATTGGCTAGGTCTAAGGCTGTGGTGATACCCAACGCATTTAAACGCTTAGAAAGCCGTCTACCAACTCCCCAAACATCATCAACCGGAACTAATGCGAGTAATCGACGTTGCCGATCTGGATTGGTCAGGTCTACAACGCCCTGAGTGGCTGGATACTTTTTGGCGGCATGGTTTGCCAGTTTGGCGAGTGTTTTAGTCGGTGCAATGCCTACACAGACGGTGATCCCAATCCAGTTACCTATCCGCTCTCGCACTTGTTGTCCGAACTCGACAAGGGATATGGCAGACTCAATACCGGTTAAGTCCAAAAACGCTTCGTCAATGGAGTAAACCTCTACTCGTGGCGCCATCTCTTCCAAAGTGCGCATCACTCGACTGCTTAAATCTGCATACAGCGCATAGTTGGACGAAAAAGCCAAAATGCCATGACGCTGTATTTCAGCTTTGATCTGAAAGGCGGGTACGCCCATTTTAATACCGAGTGACTTGGCTTCACGCGAGCGTGCAACCACACAGCCGTCATTGTTGGACAGCACCACAACTGGCGTATCTTTTAAATCAGGACGAAACAGCTTCTCACAACTGGCGTAAAAATTGTTGCAGTCCACCAAGGCAAATACAGGCATGGGATAGTCACGACTTGCGGCGCATGTTTCGCACTACATTGGTGACCACACCAAATATCTCTAACTCAGTCCCTTCAGGAATATGGATGGGCTCATACGCCTGGTTTCTTGGGATCAGCTTGACGCACGGCCTGAGTTGAAGCTCCTTTACCGTGAGTTCACCATGGATACCCGCGATGACAATGTCACCGTGTTCGGCTTGAACAGAGCGATCAACCACCAAAATATCATCTGGGTGAATCCCGGCATCAATCATTGAATCACCTTCAACACGTACAAAGAACGTTGCAGCCGGTCGCTTGATGCACAGCTCGTTGAGGTCGAGCGTTTGCTCAACATAATCCTGCGCTGG